>CAJMBB010000057.1 GCA_905211615.1 uncultured Collinsella sp.
TCGAGCAGGACTGAACCCATGCGCTCAAGCTCGGCCTTTAACAAGCCCGCCGCAGAGTCCGGACGGGTCGATTTAAACGAATTGGAACAGACGAGCTCTGCCAGGTGATCGGTATGGTGGGCCGGGGAGCTCACCTGGGGGCGCATCTCGCGCAGCTTTACGGCAAACCCGCGGTCTGCCAGCTGAATCGCGCACTCCGAACCCGCCAGACCGCCACCGATAACCGTCACCTGATCGAACTGCATCTGCAAACACCTTTCTAATTGACACGTTTTCCATTGTGACCGAAGGGCGTCTGGGCGTGAAGGGCAAACTTGGAGGGCGCATACCTTCCATCCATCATGCGCTCGATAAGGCCCTCGAGTTCAAGCGAACCCAAGAGTTTGAGTACGCCGACAGCATCGAGCGAGACGAGCGCCGCGATGTCGTCGACCTTGAGCGGAGAGGCAATGAGCGCATGCATCACGGTCTGCTGTGTTTGATCCAGGTCGGCAATGCCGGGAGCATCGGGGCGCGAGTAGCGCAGAGTGCCGTAGATGCGTGAGATAGCCATCTCGATAGATTCCTCGTCGATGATGCAACAGGCACCGTTCGCAATGAGGTAATTCGTGCCACGCGACTCGGGCGATAGGATCGACCCCGGCACAGCGAGAAGTTCTCGCCCCAAATCCATAGCAGCCTCGGCTGTAGAAAACGTCCCGGAAGGCATACCCGCCTCGGATACAAAGAGGGCTTGCGACAGGGCCGCGATCACGCGATTGCGGCGCGGAAAGGCAAACTTGCGCGGACCCATGCCCCACGGGGAGATCGACACGACCGCGCCGCCCGTATCGAGCGTGCGCGTAATAAGCCCCGCGCTCGAGCGCGGATAGACCACGTCGGCGCCCGTCCCCAGCACCACGACGTGTTTGCCGCCAGCGTTGACCGCAGCCCAACCCGAGGCCTGGTCACAACCGACCGCGCCGCCCGAAACTACCGTCACTCCCGCCTCGACCGCCACCTTTGCCGCAAGCTCTGCCACGGCAAGACCATACGGCGAGGCCTTGCGCGCGCCGATGATGGAGACCGCGGGCGTCGAAAGCACCTCGGGGTTGCCGCGCACATAGAGCGTCTGGGGTACATCAGAAAGCTCCAAAACGATCTCGGGATACAACGCATCACCTGGATGCAGCTCGTAGGTCCCCTCGGCCATCATTGGTCCCTCCTTCCCTGGTACATCGCTGCCTCGAGCACGTGGTCCTGCGTCACTTGCTCGCTCTCGGCGACGTCGGCGATTGTACGCGCGATACGCACCAGTCGCACGATGCCGCGACCCGTGAGATGTGTGCGCTTCGACAGGCCGAGCACACACTTCTCTGCCGCATCATCGAGCTCAAAGGTCGAAACGACGCCGTCAATGGACCGTGTCTCGTCATCCTCGGCCTCGGCATCCGCATCGTCCATACGGGATTCGCGCCAAGCGCGAAAAGCGCGACCGCGCACAACGTAGTCACGTAACTCGGCAGACGACATACCCTCCGCACCCTCGATAATCACTTGGGGGTCGGGACGGGTCACATCGATCATCATGTCGATACGGTCGGCCAAAGGACCGCGCAGTTTAGACCGATAGCGCTCGACCATCGCCGCCGAGCAGCGACACGGCACCTCGCGATCACCCAAGAAGCCGCAGGGGCAAGGGTTACTCGCAGCCAGCAGCTGAAAGCGCGACGGGAAGGTAAAGGCCCCGTCGACGCGCACGATCCTCACATAGCCGCGTTCGATGGGCTGACGCAGCGTCTGCAGCACACCCGTGGGAAACTCGGCAAGCTCGTCCAAAAAGAGCACGCCGCCATGAGCAAGGCTGATCTCACCCGGGTGCACCGGGCGCCCGCCGCCGATAAGGCCTGCGGTCGAAATACTGTGGTGGGGACTGCGGAAGGGCCGGTGCCCCGCCAACAAGCCATCGATGTTCTCACCCAAGACCGAATGGATGCACAGCGCCTCCTGTTGATCCTCAACGGAAAGCTCGGGCAGGATGCCGGTCATACGACGGGCGAGCATCGTCTTGCCCGATCCCGGGGACCCAATCATAAGCAAACCGAGCTCGCCGGCGGCCGCAAGCGCCATGCCGCGCTTGGCGACTTCCTGCCCCAGCACATCGGCATAGTCGAGTTCGGGCTCAAAGGTCGCCTCAACACCCTCGGAATCCAGATAATGACGCACGGCATCGCCCATGCCGCGAGCAAGCTGAGACAGATGATCGATAAAGCCGCAATCAACGCCCGCAAGCGGCACATGCTGATCGGACCTGCCGGCGATAAAGGACAGCCCCATGTCGCGAGCCAGCAGCTGAAACGCCACCTCGCCCTTGACGGGAAGCACCGTACCGTCCAAGCCGAGCTCGCCGGCGATAAGGCAGCGATCGAGGTTGTCACGGGGAATCTGCCCATCGGCCGCCAGAACCGCGATGGCGATGGGCAGATCAAAGCCGCTACCGGTCTTGCGAATATCGCCGGGCGCCAGATTGACCGTAATGCCCGAGCGTGGGATCTCGAACCCGGCGGAGCGCATCGCGCAGCGAATACGACCGCGTGACTCCATCACCTCCATACTCGGAATGCCGAGCATTTGGATGCCCGGAACGCCACCGGCAAGCGAGACCTCGACCGTGACGTGAATCGCCTCGACGCCGCGGATGCAGGCCGCGTGAACGGCAAACGTCTCGAACGCCATCACGACACCTGCCAATCGAACGCGTTGTACTGATGCTCGATCTCGGCGATATGCCCGCCACGAATGGTGACACCCACGGCATCGAAGCGAATCGCCTTGAGCGGATAATGCTCCATGAGATAGCAACTTGCGATGCGGCGGTAGCGGCGTTGCTTTTGAGCGTCCACGGCCTCCTCGGGAAAGACCCGCGTGCTGCAATCCAGTGCAACGCGTCTGGTCTTGACCTCGGCCATCACCACGACATCGTCGAGCTCATCGAGCAGCACCAGATCGGCCTCGCCCTCGGTGCAACGATAACCCTGCTCCAGCAAGGTGTAGCCGCGCTCGTTAAAGTAGTCGATGGTGATCAGCTCGCCCAGCATGCCCAGTTCGCGGGGACTGAGTCCCTTGATAAACTCGGGCGTCATCGCCCCGCAGTCGAGCTCGCCGTTTTCCCAACGCTCCTTGAGCTGCTGCGTCTTGCTCTTTTTGCTTGCGGCACTCATGGGGTCTCCTTTCCCGCACGCTGCATTGCCCCGATGATGAGGGCACCTTTCATGCGGGTAAGTACCGGAAGCAAACCAAAAGCTGACCAAATGCCGTCAAAAAACGGGCCGTACGCAGCAATGATGTTGCATACGGCCCGCTACCAGCAGGTTTATAAAACCCCTGAGGTCCCTGTCTCCACAATTGACCTAGAAAAGGCGCTCAGTCTGCAGAAAGTTTCCGCAAAAGCTCACGCGGTGCAGTGAACAAAGTCCATGTTTGCGAATGGCCTCGATGTGCTCGGGGCTTGCGTAGCCTTTCGATTCGGCCAAATGGTACTCGGGATACTCGGCGTCGTACTCGACCATCATCTCGTCACGCGTGACCTTGGCCATGATGGACGCCGCGGCGATACAGGCGATCTTGGCATCGCCCTTCACCACGTCGCGCTCGTTGGGAACGGCGCCCAAGGGGTTACCGTCCATAAGCACGCAATCGGGCTCGAGCCCCGTATCGGCCACGGCGCCCGCGACAGCGGCTCGAATGGCGCGGGCCATGCCCATCTCATCGATATCCTTAGGCGCGATATGGCAAAAACCAATTGCCGTCGCCACCTCGGCAATCTTCACTGAGAGCAACTCGCGGCGCGCCGGCGTGAGCTTTTTGGAATCGTTGATGCCCCAGACGCGCGGCTCCATAGGAAGGCAGACGGCGCATACCGTCAAAGGACCGGCCACCGATCCGCGACCCACCTCGTCGACACCAACGACTACCCCATCGCCGCCAAGCTCATGCATAAGCTCGTACATGTCATTGACGCGCTCGCGCTCGGCAAGTTCCTTGGCATGGCGCTTAAGAGCACGCTCGCAAGCCTTGATCACCTGCTGGCGCGGGTCCTCGCGATAATGCTCCACGAGGGCGGGGATCTCCTCAAACGTAGCGCTCGCCAACTCACCGGCAACCTGCGATGCCGAAACCGAGCTCGTCATATTGGCCATACCAGGCCCTCCTTGCATGCAAATCAGATAAAAAGAAGGGCCACCCGAAGGTGACCCTTGTGTCCAAACGAGTGGACAGACGCTGCGATCTTCTTAGCGCTTCTCGGGGATGCGAGCAGCCTTGCCCACCTTGTCGCGGAGGTAGTACAGCTTGGCGCGACGGACGCGACCATGACGAACGACCTCGAGCTTGGCGATCTTGGGGCTGTGAAGCGGGAAGGTACGCTCAACACCGACACCGAAGGACATCTTGCGGACGGTGAAGGTCTCGCGGGCACCGGCGCCGGCCATGCGGATGACGTCGCCCTGGAAGACCTGGATGCGCTCGCGGTCGCCTTCCTTAATGCGGTAGTGAACCTTGACGTTGTCGGCGACGCGAACCTGAGGAATGTCCTCGCGGATCTGCTGACGCTCGATTGCGCGGATGTAATCCATGTGCAATTCCTTACTCTTCTAGAGGTGCCGTACCACCTTGGCCGGCACGTAGTTGAACAAACGTATTCGAGTATACACGCGCGGGTTTGCACTGCAAGAACAATTTTTTACGCAGACAAAAAGACAAAAACCCGCACATGATAACCGCCCGCCTCAAGAATGAGACGGGCGGTATGAAGGGGCGCTACGCTAGGCGTCGATGCGCAGGGGGCTAGGCGTTGCGCTTGGCCTCGAGCTTGGCCTGAGCGGCAGCCAGGCGCGCGAGGGGCACGCGATAGGGCGAGCAGGACACGTAGTCCACGTCGGCCACGTTAAACAGGCCCTTGATGGACTTGGGGTCGCCGCCATGCTCGCCGCACACGCCAAAGTGCATGTCGGGATTGGTGGCGCGGCCCTTCTCGACGGCCAAGCGCACGAGCTCCAGCACCGCCGTGTCGATGGTCTCGAAGGGATTGTCCTTCAGGATCTTCTTGTGCATGTACAGCGGGATGTACTTGGCCTCGGCATCGTCACGAGAGAAGCCGAAGGTCGTCTGCGTGAGGTCGTTGGTGCCAAAGCAGAAGAAGTCGGCATGATGGGCGATCTCGTCGGCGACCATACAGGCGCGCGGCAGCTCGAGCATCGTGCCCACGGGAATGTTGAGCTCGACGCCCTCTTCGGCGGAAACCTCGGCGATTACGCGCTCAATGACCTCGCGGGTCTGGACATGCTCTGCCGTGATGGAAACGAGCGGAACCATGATCTCGGGGCGTGGGTCGACGCCCTCCTTGATAAGGCGGGCAGCAGCCGTGGCAACGGCGCGAACCTGCATGAGAGGCAGATCGCTAAAGACGACGGACAGGCGCACACCACGCAGGCCCAGCATGGGGTTGGACTCGACCATGCTGTCAATGCGACGCAGGCGGGCGCGCAGGGCAGTGAGCTCCTCCTCAGGAGCGCCGGCGGCCTCCTTCTTGGTGATGGCGACCTCGAGCTCGCGAGGATTATCCAGGAACTCATGAAGCGGCGGATCGAGCAGGCGGACGACCACATCGCGACCGGACATGGTCTTGAACATCGCCAGGAAGTCCTCGGTCTGAACCTTGAGCAGGTCGGCCAGGGCCTGCTGCTTCACGGCCTCATCGTCAGACAGGATAAAGCTCTGGATGATGTTCTTGCGATCGCCCAGGAACATGTGCTCGGTGCGGCACAGACCGATGGCCTCGGCGCCAAACTCAAGAGCGAGCTCGGCATCCTCGGGGTTGTCGGCGTTGACGCGCACGTGGTTGGCGTGACCGTCGGTCTCGTCCAAACGGATCTCATCGGCCCAGGACAGGATGGTGTCCAGGTCGCCGGTGAGCTCGGCCGAAACCAGGTCGACGGCGCCGTCGACGACGATGCCCTGGGTACCGTCGATGGAGATGACATCACCCTCGCGCAGCACGCGGTCGCTGCCCTCGATGTGCACGACCTTCTCGGCAGCGTCGATATGGAAGCGCTCGACACCGCAGACGCAGGGCGTACCCATGCCGCGGGCGATAACGGCGGCATGGCTCGTCTTGCCGCCATGGCTGGTCAGGATGCCCTCGGCGGCGACCATGCCCTTCAGGTCGTCGGGGTTGGTCTCCCAGCGGACCAGAATGACCTTGTGGCCCTCGTTGGCGCGCGCGACGGCGTCATCACTCGAGAACACGACCTCGCCCACGGCGGCACCAGGGCTGGCGTTAAGGCCGCTGGCCAGGGCCTCGTACTTCTTGGAGGCGTCGAACTGCGGGTGCAGGAGCTGGTCGAGCTGCGCGGGATCGATGCGGCTCACAGCCTCCTCGCGGGTGATCAGGCCCTCCTCGACCATCTCGATAGCAATGCGCAGGGCGGCAGTGGCGGTGCGCTTGCCCACGCGGGTCTGGAGCATCCAGAGCTTGCCCTGCTCGATGGTGAACTCGATATCGCACATATCGCGGTAATGATCCTCGAGCGTCAGGAACACGCGCTCGAGCTCCTCGCCTGCGGACTCGAGGCCCGAGGTGGTCTTGAGGTCGGCGATGGGCTCGGTGTTTCGGATGCCGGCGACGACGTCCTCGCCCTGGGCATTCACCAAAAAGTCGCCATAGAACTCCTTGGTGCCGTCGGCCGGGTTGCGCGTAAAGGCGACGCCGGTCGCAGAGGTCTCGCCCTTGTTGCCAAAGGCCATGGCCTGGACGTTGACGGCGGTGCCGAGCTCGTCGGAAATGCCGTGCTGCTTGCGGTAGATGCAGGCGCGCTCGTTCATCCAGCTGCCAAAGACGGCCTGGATGGCAAGGCGCAGCTGGAGCTCCGGATCGTGCGGGAAAACGGGCTTACCGTCGGCGACCTCGAGCTCGGGATACAGGGTCGCCTCGACGTTCTCGGAGAAGATGCCCTTAAAGGTCTCGACGAGCTCCTGCAGGTCCTCGGCCGAAAGATCGGAATCGACGCGAACGCCGGCGACCAGGCGGGCCTGGGTCAGGGCATTCTCGAACAAGTCGGCATCGACACCCATGACGACGTTGGAGAACATCTGGATAAAGCGACGATAGCTGTCCCAGGCAAAACGCGGGTTCTGTGTCTGGGCGATAAGGCCCTGGACGGAATCGTCGTTGAGGCCCAGGTTGAGAACCGTGTCCATCATGCCGGGCATGGAGAACGGAGCGCCCGAGCGGACCGACACGAGCAGCGGATCGGAGGCATCGCCGAGCTTCTTGCCGCAGCGGGCCTCGAGGTCGACCTCGGCGGCAACGATCTCGTCGAGCGCGCCCTCCGGCCATACGTTGCCGGCGCCGGAGTACTCAACGCAAGTCTGGCAGGTAATGGTAAAGCCACCGGGAACCGGCAGGCCGATGCGGCTCATCTCGGCAAGGTTCGCGCCTTTGCCGCCAAGCACAAAGTTCATGGACTTGTCGCCCTCGGTGACACAAATGCCCTGGGCATCGGTTCCAAAACGGTAAACCCTCTTGCAATCGCTCACGATACTTCCCCTTCCATGCGCTCTCGCGCACGACCGTGGTAACGAATCGACCCGCCGGATGCGGGCCGTGAGGGAACTATACGGCGGGATATGAACGGGCTTGAGCAGAGGATACGCGGTTTGGTAAACGTGCTAAAACAGGCGGTAAACGGTAGGTAAAGGTGGTTACCTTATGAAGATACCACTACAAGGAAAGTGCAGGTCGGATGCGATGTTTTTGCTAAATCGCTTTACCATTTATCAGCATTATTTCCAAGTATTCTCTTTGGTTAGCTAAAAGAGCCCCGTCCCAAATTAGCTACCCAAACAACCTTGTCCCAAGTGAGCTACTTTTGTTGAGCGCGGCGGACGGCACGGCGGGCTCTTGCCTCTTGAATCTCTTCGAGGTGAGCAATGATCTCGGCAGCGCTTTCCTCGATGGCTTTGCCGTCGGTACGCACAACAAAGCAGCCTAAGCGCTTCATGAGGGCACGAGCTTCCTCAAGCTCGCCGCGCACGCTCTCGGGCTCGGCATAGGAGCCGGCAACGGCACGAGCGTAGTCATCGCCCAAGCGGCTATCGCGAATTTCGGAAATCACATCGACGGTCGAAATCAGGCCGAACAGGCGCATCGGGTCGACCTCGTAAATCGACTTGGGCGGCTCCATGCCGTGCGCCAGAGGGACGTTGGCAACCTTGTAACCCTGATAGGCTAAATACATCGACAGCGGCGTCTTGGATGTACGCGACACACCCAGCAGCACGATATCGGCACTCGACAGATCGTCGCAACCACGCCCGTCATCGTGCTCAACAAAATACTCCATGGCCTCGATGCGATGGAAGTAACGGTCATCGGTCTTGTGAATCACGCCCGCAACGCCCTTGGGCGGCACGCCAATGAGCGACGACAGCACGGCGAGCGTCGGGCCGATCAGGTCGACTGAACGAATATGCAGCATGCCCAGGTAATCGAGCACGCGGGCGCGAAGCGTCGGATCGACAATGGTATGGAACACGGCAATATCGCGATGGTCGGCATCGACGCGCGGGCCCACAAACGACTTGACCTGCTCTACCGAGGTCACCTTGGACAGGCGCAAGAGACGAAAAGCCCCTTCATCAAATTGCCCGGACGCCGCAAGCACCACCTCACAAGCGGTATCGCCGAGCGAGTCGGAGATAACGATAACGTTGGGACGAGCGGTGACCGGGCAATCCATGCGGGGCTCCTTTTGCGCTTACGCGCAGGCTAGCTTACTTTTTGCGGGCAAGCTCACCGATGTTGGCGATGCCGGAGAAAACGGCCTCGAAGCGGTTGAGCAGCTTAAGGCGATTATCGCGAAGCTGCTCGTCCTTGTCCATGACCATGACCTCGTCGAAGAAGCGGTCGATGGGGGCACGCAGGGCGGCGAGGGCAGCAAATGCGGCCGGGTAATCCTCGACAGCGAGAGCAGCATCGACGGCGGTCCGAGCGGCCTCGGAGGCGTCGGCAAGCGCGAGCTCAACCTCGCCCATCAGGGCGCGGTCGTACTCCGCACCCAGCTCGGGCTTGGAGATGTGCGCGGCGCGGGCATAGGCGGTCGCCAGGTTATCGAACGTCTCAGCGTCGTTCTTGCGGGCCTCGTCGAGGGCGGCGCAGCGGGCGAAGAAGACGGACGGAGCAATGATGTGCACCGCGGAGACGGCGGCAACGGTATCGGCCGGGATCTTCTCGTCGCGGGCCATGCTCACCAGGCGGCCATGGAAGAAGTCGCGAACCTGCTGGGCGACCTCGGCGGCGTCGAACTCAATGCCCTGCTCACTGTAGAGCTCAAGGGCGAAGTCGATGAGCGACGTGGGATCGATCGGCAGACGGTCGCGCAGGATGTTGATGGCATCCTTGCGCCAGCGCAGGCGCACGATCTCCTCATGCCCGGAAAACATGCCGAACATCTTGCGCGAATACGCTGCCGGACTGAAACTGCCGCGGAAATGCTGCGCACCCTCACGTTTTTCTTCAGTCAGCTGGATGTTTTCCATCTTGTCAACGCGGTAGTTGCGGATGCGCGAGCCTTCCGGCGCAGACGGGTCGTAAGCGATGAGGTAATAGTTTTCATTGTCCCATGTCAGCGCCCACGGGCTGACGCAGTAATATGCGCCGTCATGACGGTAATTCCGGTAGATTTTATCCCGGCGTGTGAAATCGAGTGCCCAGTTGAAATACAGAAATCGAATTTTCACGCCACTCGACACCGCGCGGTGCAGGGCGTCGATATTGTAGTAGATCTTCTCATCAATGTTTTTCAGGCGGTCGCTGACATAGACCTGGCGCTGAAGCTGCCGCGCTTCTTCCCTGCTTGCAAGAGACTCAATCTTGCCGATCAACTCGCGGCTTTTCTTTTCCGTGATAAACCGTGAGCACTGGATCGCGTCTACGAGCAGCTTGAGCTCGGGGAGTTCGAACTCGCGTGAGGAAACGCTGTAGCCGCCGCCCGGACCGCGCTGGAGAAAAATATCCATGCCATAGTCCTGCAGGGCCGCCACATCTGCATAGATCGTCTTTCGGTCGGCATTAATGCCCAGCTGTTCCAGTTTGGAGACCAGCTGTTCTGCATTCAGGTGATGATTATCGTCGGTCTCTTCGAGCAGGATTCGCCGCAGGTAAAGGAGCTTCAGCTTCTGGTTCGAGCTTTTCGGCATGAAAACGCGCCTTCTTTCCGGGTGTTTTATTGGACTTATTATACCGCTGCGCGCGTGAAAAATCAATAAGTTCTCGAAATCCCGCAGGCTTTGTGCTATACTTATTTTGAAATGATATGCCCCATACAAAGGAGGTTTTCCGCATGGAGCGACCGATGTCCGAATACGCCGCCGATGCGCCGCGCATCCTGCGCGATTTTCTGACCTATATTTCGACCATCCAGGGCAAGTCCGCCAGGACCGCCCACGAATATTATCTTGATCTGCGGCTGTTCCTGCGTGTGCTCAAGCACAACAAGGGTCTCGTGCCGCGCGAGCTGCCGATCGACCGCATTGCCATCGATGATGTCGACATTGACTTTCTCAAAACCGTGACGCTGAGCGATGCCTATGATTATCTGGAATACATGTCCGGCGAGCGCCCCACGCAGCAGAACAGTCCGGATACCGAGTTCGGCCTGAGCGTAAATTCGCGCGCACGCAAGGTCTCCGCGATCCGCGCATTTTTTCGCTATCTGACCGACAAAAAGCATTTGCTCGAGACCAATCCGATGGCAAGCCTCGAGTCCCCGACTATCCGCAAAACGCTTCCGGTGTATCTGACCGCCGATGACAGCGTAAAACTGCTCGAAGCCGTGCAGGGCGAATACGCCGAGCGCGATTACTGTATTCTGACGCTGTTTCTCAACTGCGGTCTGCGCGTATCCGAGCTCGTCGGTCTCAATCTTACCGACTTTCAGCGTGATACCGTGCGCGTCACCGGCAAGGGCGGCAAGGAGCGCACGGTCTATCTGAACGAGGCCTGCGCCGACGCGATCAACCAGTATCTGCCGCACCGTCTCCGCCCGCACGACAGGGATAAAAACGCGCTGTTCATCAGCCGCAACCGCAACCGCATCAGTGTCCAGACGGTGAAATGGCTCGTCAAGAAATACGTCGGTCAGGCCGGTCTTAACACGCATAAATATTCCGCACACAAGCTGCGCCACACCGCCGCAACACTCATGTATCAGAACGGCGTTGACATCCGCACGCTCCAAACTATTCTGGGGCACACAAGCGTCAGCACGACCATGATCTATACTCATATCGAGGACAGCAGTCTGCGCGAGGCTGCGCAGAAAAATCCGCTCGCATCCGTTCGCCCTCACCGTCAGAGCGGCGGGAAGGCTGCTTCAGAACAGGAGGAAAACCATGAAGATACTTAATTTCGGTTCGCTGAACATTGATAACGTTTACACTGTCGAGGAATTTGTCCATCCGGGAGAGACCGTTACCGCAAAGAGCCACACGGTCTTTGCAGGCGGAAAGGGCCTCAACCAGTCGATCGCCGCAGCGCGTGCCGGCGCGGAGGTCATCCACGGCGGCGCGATCGGCCCTGACGGCGGCTTTCTTGCCTCTCTGCTCGAAGAAGCCGGAGCGGATGCCGGTGAGCTTGAATTTGCCCAGACTCTTGTTGTCGCGGGCAAAGTGGCGCTCGCCCTGCAGCACGTTGATCTCCACGCTGGTCTGCATGGGGCGGGCCGTGGTAAAGATCTGGCTCTTGC
>CAJMBB010000058.1 GCA_905211615.1 uncultured Collinsella sp.
CCCCTGCCGATATCATGGCTTGTCCTGAGTCGATGACGGGCGCTTATCTGACCGGCAAACGAATGATCCGGGTGCCTGATGAACGGCGCAAGCCCGGTCGTGGCTGCCTTAAAATTACGGGCGCTCGAGCCAACAACCTCAAAAACGTTACCGCCAAGATCGAGTTTGGTACGCTTACGGTTGTTACCGGCGTGTCGGGATCGGGCAAGAGCTCCCTGGTTACCGATACCATTGCGCCTGCCCTTACGAATGCCACTCACCGTTCGACGCGCCCTGTGGGTCCGTATAAGAAAATCGAGGGCATTGAGTGTATCGATAAGGTTATCGATATCGACCAGTCGCCGATTGGCCGTACGCCGCGTTCCAACCCTGCTACCTATATCGGCCTGTGGGATGATCTTCGCGCGCTGTTTGCGAGTACGCCGGAGTCGAAGGCGCGCGGCTACTCGCCGGGTCGTTTCTCCTTTAATGTGAGTGGCGGGCGCTGTGAGGCGTGCAAGGGCGACGGACAGATCAAGATCGAGATGCACTTCCTTCCCGATATCTACGTTCCCTGCGAAGTTTGCGGCGGTAAACGCTACAACCGCGAGACACTCGAGGTCACTTACCGTGGCAAGACCATCTCGGACGTACTTGACATGAGCGTGGCCGAGGCACTAGCTTTCTTTGGGAATATCCCGCAGATTAAGCGCAAGCTTCAGACGCTGTACGATGTAGGCTTGGGCTACGTGAGCCTGGGCCAGCCCGCCACGACGCTTTCGGGCGGCGAGGCGCAGCGTGTGAAACTCGCCAAGGAGCTTCATCGACGCCAGACGGGCAAGACGTTCTATATTTTGGACGAGCCGACGACCGGCCTTCATTTTGAGGACGTCCGCCAGCTGCTCGATGTGCTGCAGCGCTTGGTCGATGCGGGCAACACGGTGCTGGTGATTGAACACAACCTTGATGTCATCAAGGTTGCCGACCGCCTGATCGATATGGGTCCCGAGGGCGGTAACGGCGGCGGAACCGTCGTGGTTTCGGGCACACCGGAGCAGGTTGCGGACTGTCCGCAGAGTTATACGGGCAAGTTTTTGGCGCCGTTGCTCAGGCGCGACCGGGAGCGTCAGGCTCAACTTGATGCTCAATAAATTGGCGATTCAGTTTATGGGCGCCATCGACTCCTTGTGATTCGATGGCGCTTGCTGTGTCGAAGTGACGTATGCAGCCGAATTGGACATATACTTAATCCTTGCGTCCGAATGCGAGGGAAAGGATATGCCATGGCAAAGGCTGTAAAGACGCCAAAAACCAATGCGATGCGCGAGCTGGAAAGCGCCGGCATTTCCTATGTTCTACATACGTACGAAGACGATGGTGATGAGTCGGCGGGCCTGGGGGTCGCGATTTCGGAGCAGCTTGGCGAGGAGCCCGGACAAGGATTTAAGACCTTGGTCTGCGTGACGCCGTCCAACGACCACGTCGTGTGCTGCATCCCTGTTGCCGACGAGCTCGATCTAAAGTCCGCCGCGCGTGCCGCGGGGGAGAAGTCCTTGGCCATGATGCATGTGAAGGATTTGCTTGCGGCGACTGGCTACGTTCGCGGCGGCTGCAGTCCGGTCGGTATGAAAAAACGCTACCGGACGCTCATTGATGAGACATGTGTCCTTTGGGATACCATTTTTATTTCGGGAGGCAAGCGTGGTTATCAGCTTGAGCTTGCACCCGATGATTTAATTGCATTTTGCGGGGCGACGGTCGCCCCGATTACGAGAGAGGACTGAGCGATGCCGCAGGAAGAATTGAAGTGCGGAGCTCATTTTGCAAAAGAATCTGCGCCTCAGACACCCTCATCCGAAGCTTCTTCGTCGCGAGACGACACTGACGACATGGGCTCGTCGGACTACTCCACGGTTGGTCGTTCCGCCGGGCTTATGACCATCCTGACCATCGTGTCTCGCGTCACCGGCTTTATCCGCACATGGGCAATGGCGGCCGCTATCGGCATGTCGCTGCTCTCGTCCTCCTATCAGGTCGCCAACAACCTGCCCAACATGCTCTACGAGCTCGTGATGGGCGGCATGCTCGTTACGGCGTTTTTGCCGGTGTATATGGGCGTGAGGCGCGAGCAGGGCCGTGAGGCATCGAACGAGTATGTCGGCAATCTGCTCGGTATTCTGCTTCTGCTGCTGGGCGGTATCTCGCTGCTGGGCACCGTGTTTGCTCCCGGCTTTATTTGGACGCAGTCGTTCCTTTCGGGCGATGGCGGCAGCATGGATACCGCTGCGTTCATGTTCCGCTTCTTTGCTATCCAAATTCTGTTTTATGGCTTGGGCTCGGTGTTCTCGGGCGTTCTCAACGCACATCGCGACTACTTCTGGTCGACGTTTGCCCCGGTTCTCAACAATGTCATCGTCATCGCCAGCTTTATGGGCTTTGCTCCCGTGTCTGCACAATTTGGCGGGCAGGCCGGTATTATCTTGATCGCAGCTGGTACGACCCTCGGCGTCTTTGTCCAGATGGCCTGCCAGATTCCCGCGCTTGGCAAGCATGGCGTGCATCCTCATATCCATATCAACTTTAAGGATCCCGCGCTGCGACAGACGATCGCGCTTGGTATCCCGACGCTGCTCGCCACGGTGTGCATGTTTGTCTCGACCTCCATTACCAATGCCGCCGCGCTGGTGGTGCAGCCCGAGACCGGCCCTTCCGTCATCGCATATGCGCGCCTGTGGTACACATTGCCCTATGCGCTGATCGCCGCCTCGCTTTCGACGGCACTCTATACCGAACTCTCTCACGATGCGCAGGAGAAGGATTACGACAGCGTCCGCACGGGCATTTCGCGCGGTGTCGCCCAGATGCTCTTTTTCCTGATTCCGTTTGCGATGTATCTGATCGTCTTCGCCCGTCCGCTCAACATGATCTACTGCGCCGGCAAGTTCGATGAATCCGGTGTGGCGCTGGTGTCGGAGTTCCTTATCTATCTGGCACTTTCCCTGCCGCTCTACGGCGTGGTCGTGCTGATGCAGAAGAGCTTTTCGGCCCTGCTCGATATGAAACCTTATAGCCGCTATTGCCTGTACTCCGCTATCGGTCAGGCCGGTTCGGTGCTGCTGTTTGGCGTGGTGCTGGGCTACGGTATGCCGGCAATTGCGCTTTCGTACGTCGTTGACTACGTGGTCTTGGTCGGATGCTCACTGTGGTGGCTGCGCCGTCGTCTGCATGGCCTTCAGGTCAAGTCTATCCTGCATGGCGGTTTCTTCGGCCTACTGTTCGGTGGCTTGGGCGCTGCCGCGGGCGCCGGCGTCATGTGGGCACTTGAGCACTTTGTCGGAGCGCTTGGCAGCTCGATCCTCATTACCCTGGGCTACGTTTGTGTTGCAGGCGTCATCTCGCTCGCTGTAACTTTTGGCCTCGCCTTCGTCTTTAAGATGCCCGAGGTCTCGGCGCTGCTTCGTCGCAAGTAGGTGCGCGTGGCAGGTCACGACAACATTCCAACACTTGCCGAGCAGGTTTCGCGCGTTCCCACGCAACCCGGCTGCTACCTTTGGAAAGATGCCAAGGGCGATGTCATCTATGTGGGCAAGGCAAAAAACTTGCGTGCCCGTATGCGTCAATACGTGACGCTGCAGGACGAGCGTCAAAAGATCCCGCTCATGATGCAGCTGGTGGCGAGCTTCGACTATATCGTGGTGGAGACCGAGCACGAGGCATTGGTGCTCGAGCGCAATCTGATTGGCCAGTACCATCCGTACTTTAACGTCGATCTCAAAGACGATAAAAGCTATCCCTTTATCGCCATTACCAAGAGCGACTTGTTTCCGGCTATTAAATACACGCGAGAGCGTCATAAACCGGGAACGCGCTATTTTGGCCCCTATACCGATAGCCGTGCGGCGCGTGAGACCATCGATACGCTACGCAAGGTTATTCCAATTTGCTCGGCATCCTGTGCGGAGTGGCGCCGCTGCCGCCGCATCGTCGAATCTCATAAGGGCGAAGAAGACATCGTCAATATGATTTGCGCGCAAAACGGGCGTCCCTGCTTTGACTACCATGTCGGGCGCGGGCCGGGCGCATGTGTCGGCGCAATTTCCCCTGCCGACTATGCCAAGAACGTCAAGCGTGTCGAACGTTTCTTGTCGGGCCATCGCAAGGATGTCGTCGACGAGCTTACGTCCGAGATGACGGAGGCAGCCGAGACGCTCGATTTTGAACGTGCGGCGCGCGTCAAGCGTCGTCTGGAAGTCATTAGGGGCCTGGACGATCGCCAACAGGTCGTTTTTCCATCAAGCGTCGATATCGACGTCATCGGCTTCTATCGCGAAGAGACTATCTCTGCCGCCTGTGTCTTTGTCGTTCGCGAGGGCCGAACGGTTCGAACTTGTGAGTTCATCCTCGATAAAGGCCTGGATGTCGACGAGGAAGAGCTTCAAGCGGGTTTTCTTAAGCGCTATTACGACGAGACGGCCGATATTCCAGCCGAGATCAATCTCTCTGTCGAGCTTGAGGATGCTGAAGCGTTGGGGGAGTGGCTTGCGGGCAAGCGCGAACGCTCTTGCCATCTCCATAGGCCGCAGCGCGGCGAAAAGCACCGCCTGCTCGATATGGCTTCCAAAAATGCGCGCCATGCCCTCATGCGCTACATGATGCGCACGGGGTATGCTGACGATCGCACCAATCAGGCGCTCCTGGAGCTCGAAAGTGCGCTGGCGCTGCCTGCGCCGCCGTTGCGCATCGAGTGCTTCGATATCTCGACGTTGCACGGCACCTTTACCGTCGCTTCGATGGTGGTATTTACCAACGGCCGTGCCGACAAGGGCCAGTATCGTCGCTTTAAAATTCAGGCCGAATTGGACGAGGCGAACGACTTCGTATCGATGTCCGAAGTTCTGGGGCGTCGCTATGCTCCCGAGCGCATGGCGGACGAGCGCTTTGGCTCGCGCCCCGATTTGCTCGTTGTCGATGGCGGCAAGCCGCAATTGACCGCTGCAATTAAGCAACTTGAGGCGCTTGGCCTCGATATACCAGTCTGTGGCTTGGCAAAGGCCGATGAGGAAGTTTTCGTGCCGTGGGACGAGACTCCCGTCGTGCTGCCGACCGGCTCCGCTTCGCTTTATCTGATCAAGCAGGTTCGCGATGAATCCCACCGATTTGCGATTACGTTCCATCGCGAGTTGCGCGATAAGGCTATGACGGTTTCGGTGCTTGACGACGTTCCGGGCGTGGGACCCACCAGAAAACGTGCCATTATGCGCCATTTTGGCTCGATGAAGCGTTTGCGCGCAGCAAGCGAGCAGGAGATTGCAGAAGTTCGAGGCGTTCCGGCTGATGTCGCCAAAGCGGTCCACGAGGCACTTGTTGCATGGAATGCCGAACGCGCCCAGGCATCGGCCAACCAATCCGAAAACTAAACGCGCTTCTAAACAACTGATATACATGATTGGTCAATTTTCAATCATTTGTTTCGCGGTGATTACCTGCCGATTTCGGGTTTTATTAACGCTAAAACGTTTGACTAGCCATGGTGAACAACACTGCTATCCTGCGGGTTGACGAAGACTGATATCTCACCTCGTCGATACATACTGTCTGTCGGATCATTTGTCAATGAATTCGGTGAACGGTAGTAAATACCGTTCAAGCGTATGTATGTATCGGTCGCCGAGCGCGGCACCTCAGTTGGGTTCGTCGGTAGGTAAGGTATATATCGTCCGCAAGTTGCGCGGGGGCAAGTCTAGGTGCTCCCGGGTAAGATTCTCTATTGATAGGAGAAGACATGGCCATCATCAACAAGGGTATGTCCAGGCGTTCGTTCCTCGGCCTCACCGGCAGCGTCGCTGCTGTCGCAGGGCTTGGTCTCACCGGCTGCGGTGGCAGCTCTAGCGACGAAGGTTCCGCTTCCGGTTCCACTGATTCCGCCAACCGTGGCGGCGGCGTGATCACCGCTGGTTCCGCTTACGCTCCATCCAGCTTCGACCCCGCCAGCACCGGCTCCGCTGTGGGCCTGGGTGCTAACTGGCACGTCATCGAGGGCCTCTACGGCATCGATTACCACGACTACAGCACCTTCAACGAGCTCGCTACCGACGATCCCAAGTCCGTGGACGACACTACCTTCGAGGTCACCATCCGCAAGGGCGCCAAGTTCTCCGATGGCACCGAGGTCACCGCTGACGACGTCGTTGCCTCCTACACCGCTTGCGCTGCCTCCGCTACCTATGCTCCGTTCTTCCAGCCCTTCGAGTCTATCGAGGCCAAGGACGCCAGCACTGTAACGGTCAAGACCAAGGTCCCCAACTTCTCCCTGCTCAAGGATCGTCTGGCCATCATCCGCGTTACCCCGGCTACCCAGGCCGAGGAGGATCGCGCCAAGCAGCCGATCGGCTCCGGCCCCTGGATGTATGACTCTATCTCCGATACCGAGATCACCCTGGTTCCCAACCCCGAGTACAACGGTGAGTATGCTGCCGAGGACGAGAAGATCCAGTACAGCATCCTGACCGACCCCACCGCTCGCGTTACCGCCCAGCAGGAGGGCTCCACGCTCGTTATGGAGCTCGTCACCGCTGACGCCGTCGACCAGCTCGAGAGCGCTGGCTGCAAGATCGACAACGTCCAGGGCTTCGGCACCCGCTTCATCATGTTTAACGTCGCCAAGGAGCCTTGGAACAACGTCAAGGTCCGTCAGGCCGTCATGTACGCGCTCGACACCGAGAAGATGATCACCAACACCTTCGCCGGCCTTGCCACCGCTGCCAGCTGCTACCTGCCCAAGAGCTTCACCAACTATCATGAGGCTTCCACGGTGTACAAGACTGACGCCAAGAAGGCCAAGAAGCTCATCGAAGAGTCTGGCATCACCCCGGGCGCCATCACCCTGCGCACCACCGACAATGAGCAGATCAAGGGCATGGCCGCTCAGGTCAAGAACGACCTCGACGCCCTCGGCTTCGATGTGACCATCCAGACCGATACCTCGCCGGCCACCTACGCTGCCATCGACGGCGGCGAGGCCTACGATATCCTTCTCGCTCCTGGCGATCCGTCCTGCTTCGGCGCCGATCCCGACCTGCTGCTCAACTGGTGGTATGGCGACAACGTCTGGATGCAGACCCGTTGCCCGTGGAAGGAGTCCGCTGAGTGGGAGAAGCTCCACGGTCTCATGGACGAGGCTCTTGCCGCCGAGGGCGACGAGCAGCAGAAGAAGTGGAACGAGTGCTTCGATATCATCGCCGACAACGCCGTTCTGTACCCCGTTGTCCACGTCAAGACCGTTTCCGCTTCCTGGGACGATCCGTCCACCGCGCCCAACGGCGAGGCCCTCGATGGCTTCAAGGGCATCGGCACGACGAGCATGTCCTTCAGGGGCGTCGCGACCGTCAAGGCCTAAGACTCGCTTGAGTCATATGTGGGGCGTCGGTCGTAAGGCAACGTCCTCATAGTTGAAACAAAGACCCGGGCGGCCTCGATGTCGCTCGGGTCTTGTAATGAGTATCCATACTCATATACCAGTTGGTCCTACCGACAAAAGAAAGGGGAGAGAACGTGAACAACTTTCTACGTTTGATTGGAAGGCGTCTCGTGGCGCTGCCGATCATGGCATTGGGCGTCACCGTCCTGGTGTTCTTCCTTATGTCGTTCTCCAAGACCGACCCCGCCTATACGGCGTTGGGTGACGGCGCCTCGCCCGAGGCGGTTGCCGAGTACCATGAGAAGTATGGTCTGGACGATCCCTGGCCCGTGCGCTACGTGCGCTACATGGGCGATCTGATCCATGGTGACATGGGCACCTATGGTGCTGCTCGCAACTCTGTTGCCAAGCGCATCTCCACGGCCCTGCCCGTCACGATGCAGCTGACCTTCATCGGTCTAGCCATCGGCGCGGTCGTCTCGTTTTTGCTCGGCGTCATCGCGGCACTGTATCGTGATAAATGGCCGGACCAAGTGATCCGCGTCTTCTCCATCGCCGGCTTGGCAACCCCGTCGTTCTGGCTTGCCGTTCTGTTGATCCTGCTGTTCTCTTCCTACCTTAAGGTGCTCCCGGCGTCCGGTGCTCTGCCTCACTTCACCACCAACCCGGCTGGCTATCTGGGACGTATGATCATGCCCGCTATCGCTCTGGCATTCCCGCTGACGGGCCAGATGACTCGTATCGTGCGTACGGCCATGGTCGAGGAGCTCGATAAGGACTACGTCCGTATGGCCCGTGGCGCCGGCGTTCCCGAGAAGGTCGTCGTCGGCATCAACGTTCTTCGCAACGCGCTGATCACCCCGGTCACCACCCTCGGTCTTAAGATCGGTTACCTTATGGGCGGCGCCGTCGTCATCGAGGTCATCTTCAACCTCCCCGGCATGGGTACTGCGATTCTGCAGGGCGTTCAGGGCAACGAGGCGAACCTGGTTCAGGGCGTCGTCATCGTCGTTGCTCTTGCCTTCATCATCATCAACATCGTGGTTGACATGCTCTACCTGCTCATCAACCCGCGCATCAGGACGGTGTAGATTATGGTAAAGATTCGAGAGAAGCAAACCGAGCAGCTCGAGAAAGCTGCCTCTAAGGGGCTCAAGCTCGGTGGCTGGAAGAAGATGACGCTGTCTTCTAAGATCGCCGCCGTCGTGCTGGTGCTGGTCGCCCTGACCGCGATTCTGGCGCCTCTTCTTGCCCCCTATAGCCCGGTCGAGATTTTCACTGCTCGCCAGGCTCCCGGCAACGGATTTATCTTCGGTACCGACGATAAGGGCCGCGACATTCTGTCGCGCATGCTCTACGGTGGTCGTTACTCGCTGATCATCGGCTTTGGCGCCACTGCCATGGCTCTGGTCTGCGGCTCGGTCGTGGGCGCCCTCGCGGCGGTTTCGCGCAAGTCTGTTTCCGAGGCGATCATGCGCATCCTGGACATCATCATGTCCATCCCGGGCATCGCCCTTGCTGCCGTCTTCGTCTCCATCCTGGGCAACTCCGTGCCGTCGATCATCTTCGCCATCGGCTTTATGTACACTCCGCAGATTGCCCGTATCGTGCGCGCCAACATCGTGTCCGAGTACGGCGAGGACTATGTCCGCGCGGTCATCGTTTCCGGCGCCAAGGCTCCGTGGATTTTGATCAAGCATGTTCTGCGTAACTGCATCGCCCCGATCATGGTCTTCACCGTTACCCTGGTCGCCGACGCCATCATCTTCGAGGCCTCGCTGACCTTTATCGGCGCTGGTATCCAGGAGCCCACCGCTACCTGGGGCAACATCCTCGCTGACGCCCGCGGCGGCGTGCTCGCTGGCCGTTGGTGGCAGGCGCTGTTCCCGGGTCTGGCCATCATGATCACCTGCCTGGCACTCAACATCCTCTCCGAGGGCATTACCGACGCCATGGCCGCTGCTCCCTCCGCCGCCCTGGATCCGACCGACTCCTCCAAGCGCCGCGAGGCCGACCTGCTGGTCTCCGATCCCGTTCGCGCCTACAAGGAGCAGGCTCAGTCCCTGTCCGCCCGTCTTGGCGCCCTGCGTGATGTCGAACTCAAGCGTAACGACCGCCATGTGCCCGATGAGTCCGTTGAGCCGATCCTTTCGGTCCGCGATTTCTGCATCCAGTTTGAGCACCACGGTGACATCAACGTCGTCGACCACGTTAACTTTGACGTCCGTCCCGGCCAGACCATGGGCCTGGTAGGCGAGTCCGGCTGCGGTAAGTCCATCACCACGCTGGCCATCATGGGCCTGACCGACGATGACGAGCATCTTTCCGGTGAGGTTCTCTGGGAGGGCCGCGACCTGCTCAAGATGAGCAAGAAGGAGTGGTTCGGCCTGCGCGGTACCGATATCGCCATGGTCTATCAGGACGCCCTGTCCTCGCTCAACCCCTCCATGCTCATTTCCGCCCAGATGAAGCAGCTCACCAAGCGTGGCGGCACCCGTAGCGCCGAGGAGCTCCTGGAGCTCGTGGGCCTCGACCCCAAGCGTACGCTCGAGAGCTATCCGCATGAGCTTTCCGGTGGTCAGCGTCAGCGCGTTCTGATCGCTATGGCCCTTACCCGCGACCCCAAGCTGGTCATCTGCGACGAGCCCACGACCGCTCTGGACGTTACCGTCCAGAAGCAGGTCATCAAGCTGCTTAACGACCTTCAGGCCAAGCTCGGCTTTGCCATGATCTTCGTTTCGCACGACCTGGCACTGGTCGCCGAGGTCGCTCATAACATCACGGTTATGTACGCCGGTCAGGTTATCGAGCAGGCGCCCACCAAGGAGCTGCTCACCAACCCGATTCACGAGTACACCCGCGGCCTTCTGGGTTCCGTCCTGTCCATCGAGAGCGGTTCGGGCCGCCTGCACCAGGTTCCCGGCGCCGTTCCGAGCCCGCGCGATTTCCCCAAGGGCGATCGCTTCGCACCCCGCTCGAGCCATCCGCGCATTGGCCTGGACACCCGTCCGGTCTTCAAGCGCGTGCCCGGCACCGAGCACTTCTATTCCGAGCTCCCCGATGAGGTGCTCAAGGCAAATGGTTTGACCCCTCACGCGGAGGTGATGTAGATGAGCGAGACCGCAGTCAACGGCGTCGAGCCGATCATCTTCCTTGATGACGTCCACGTCACCTTTAGGACCCGTACCGGCTCGATTCTGCACCCCAACCTGGTTCACGCCGTCCAGGGTGTAACGATTAAGCTCATGCCCGGACAGACCATCGGCATCGTCGGCGAGTCCGGTTGCGGAAAGTCCACCACCGCCAACGTCATGTGCGGCTTGCAGGCCCCCACGAGCGGCAAAGTCTACTTTAAGGGCAAGGACGTTACCAAGCGTACCGCCGAGGACCGTCGCCACATGGGCCGCGTCATCTCGGTCGTGTTCCAGAACCCAGCCACGGCGCTCAACCCCCGCATGGTCGTTCGCGAGCAACTGCTCGACCCCATGCGCGTCCACAACCTGGGTACCGAGGCCGAGCAGGAGAAGCGCGTCAAGGAGCTCTTGGAGCTCACCGGTCTGCCCAGCTCCGCCGCCGAGGTTCTTCCCGGCCAGCTTTCGGGCGGCCAGCGCCAGCGCGTCGCAATTGCCCGTGCCCTGTCGCTGAACCCCGATGCCATCATCGCCGACGAGCCCACCTCTGCTCTGGACGTTTCGGTCCGCGCGCAGATTCTGAACCTGCTGACCGACCTTAAGAAGGAGCTCGGCCTGGCCATGGTGTTCATCAGCCATGACATCCAGACGGTCCGCTATATCTCTGACGACATCATCGTTATGAATGGCGGCAAGATTGTCGAGCAGGGCGAGGCCAAGCAGGTCTTCCAGCACCCTCAGGACCCCTACACCAAGATGCTGCTCGGCGCTGCGCCGTCGCTGCTGCATCCCAAGCTCGGCGAGTAGCCTCGCTTTCCCTCCCTTGCCGGGCGCACCTCCGTTGCGATTTCGAAAGGCCGGGTTCACGAGCCATGCCAAGTGCTCAGGAGCTACAACAGCAATTTGGTGAATATCGAGGCGCTATGCCCCGTCCATCGGATTTCGATCTCTTTTGGAAGGACCGCATGGCCGAGGCCGACGCTGTCGAGCTCGACTACGAGATTGAGGCGGCTTCGGTTGCGGATTCCGCGACCTGTCGGTTTTTCGACCTCTGGTATACCGGCATGTGTGGTGCACGCCTGCATGCCAAGTATCTCAAGCCGGTCTCGGAGG
>CAJMBB010000059.1 GCA_905211615.1 uncultured Collinsella sp.
GGCTTGAAATTGGTGCTATATTCAGCTTGAGTTGTTTAATGCTAGTACGGGAGGCTGATATGGGGCTGTTCAAGAAGAAAAACCCGCAGGATGCCTTTGATCCCGATGTGTTTACCATCACGGATACGATTTTGGACCCGCCGCGGTTTACGTTTTTGCCGGCTATCTACCAGGATGCCACGCGTCGCAAGTGGGCCGTACATCAGCGCGGCGGCGAGCCGAAGATTTTTGACTATGCGGACGTGTTGCAGTGCGAAGTGGCCGAGGCAGGCGATCCGGAGGCCGAGGAAGTGGCCTCAAAACGGGAATTTGCCCAGCGTATCCTGGCGAATCCTGCCAAGGCAGCAAAAATAAATGCCGCCAAGCGTAATATGTGTCTTGGTATGGGCGTTGTTGTGGCGGTTCAGACGGGAAAAGACGAGGTTTCCAAATTGGAGATTCCCGTTATGACCGACGAAGTCAAACGCGATTCAAGTCTATATAAGTCGTATCGGAATGTCGCCGAGAAGATCAAGGCCGAATTTGATGCCATGGGAGGGCTGGCCTAATTTTGGCGGCATACGTTTCTGAATGAGGAGTCTGTGCAATGGCAGGCGAATCTTATGCAATTCCCCCCAAAGATCGTGCTGTTGAGGGAATTCTTTGGTATATCCAGCACCATCAGCTTGCCGGCGGCGATCGCCTGCCGGCCGAGCGCGTGCTGTGCGAAGAGATCGGCGTTTCGCGTACGGCGTTGCGCGCTGGTATCACGCGGCTCATCTCGTGTGGAACGCTCGAGAGCCGTCGCGGATCGGGTACGTATGTGTGTCCTCCCAAGCCGCTGAACATCTTTCAGGAAACGTATAACTTTTCCGATGCTGTGCGGACTGCCGGCCTGCACCCCTCTTCTCGTCTGGTTTCCACCGGGACCATCGAGGCGGATGAGGCGCTTGCCGACAAGCTTGGGGTGTCTGTAGGCGCTCCTTTACTCCGTATGCAGCGCGTTCGACTTATTGAGGGCGAGCCGGCGTCAATCGAGACCGCTCACGTTAACCTGTCCCTGTGTCCCGCGCTTCCCGATCACGATTTTGAGTGTGAGAGCCTTTACGATGTCCTGCTCAAAGAAGGCGGCGTGCGTGTTGAGCATGGACGTGAGCATATTTCCATCTCGCGTTTGAACGCCGAGGAGGCCGAGCTGCTCCAGCAAGAAGAGGGAACGCCGGTGTTCTATGAGAGCACGATCGAATTTGATAAGGACATGCGTTTTGTGGAGCATTGCAAATCGGTGATTTTGCCCACAAAGTTCCGCTTTGCCGATAACGGCGAAGAGAACGGCATGAGGAGCGTGGCAGGTGAACAATGGCTGAAACAGTAGTTGCCACCCCGGTTTATATGCGCATTCGACGCCGCATCGAGGAGCGTATCGAGCGCGGAATATATCCCACGGGTTCCATGATTCCGTCCGAAAAAGACCTCGCCGAGGAATTTGGTACGACACGCTTGACCATCCGAAGTGCTGTCGATGAGTTGGTTCGGCGTGGGCAGATTCGACGCGTCCGCGGAAAGGGCGCGTTTGTGGCACAGAAAGTGCCCGTTGCGTACGAGCGAACAGGAGGCTTTCGCGAATCGGTTCGTGCTTCGGGTGGCGAGCCGTCCGTCCGCATCCTCGCGCGTTCCAAGCGTTATGCGGGCCCATATTATGCCAACCTGTTTGGTATTGCCGAGGACGATTTGCTGTATTCGATTCGGCGTTTGAACTGCGTCAACGGCGACCCTGTATCGATTGAGACGGCGTTCATCCCGTGCCTGCTGTTTCCCACAATCGAAGATATTGACGTGTCGGTCTTCAGTTTGTACGAGACCTATGAGATGTTGGGCCGAAAGCCGGTCATGGCACAGGAAAAGCTCGATATCGAAGCGCTGGGCGCACGAGATGCCGGCCTGCTTGGACTGGAGCAGGGCGATTTTGCCTTGACGCTTGAGTGCGTGAGCTTCGATGCGAGCGGCCAGGCGATCGAGTACGTCAAGTCGTTTAACCGCGGTGATGCGGGTGGATATACCTATACGTACTAGCTGGTTTTTTTGCATAACGGGCTGAAAAGCTGACGGAATTTTGATTCGTTGGGTCAGCTGTATATACAACCTTCCAGGGCTCAAAATCGACCGTTCGCCGAAGGGAATAAATTAATCGACAAAGAGGTATCAAAAAGCCGTAACCTGTAATCGTGATTGGTATCAAATACTAATGATTTGTTGCGAGGTGAGACGATGAAGATGCTCGATTACGTTCAACTCGCCCATGTGCGTATGGGAGAGAACCTCGAGCGTTCGTCTGAGCTGGTAGCGCAGCTCGTTGATATTTTCCAGTCCGGTTCTTTTGACGCGCTGCGCATCGTTGCTTCGGGTTCGTCGCGCCATGCCGCCGATTGCGCCCGCGATTACCTGCAAGATGCGCTGCAGATGCAAGTGTCCGTTGTGACGCCCGAGGCCTTCGTCGATTTTGAACACACCTATCCGCAGCATGCGCTCAACATCGCCGTCTCGCAGAGTGGTTATTCGACCAATACGATCGCGGCGCTCGATTACATGCGCGCACACGATATGGCTGCAGTTGCGCTCACGGCAAACGTCGAGGCACCCATCAAGGAGCACGCTGACATCGTTCTTGACTACGGTGTGGGCGTCGAGTCGGTGGACTTTGTGACTCTGGGCGTCGAGGTTCTCGTTGAGTACCTGGTGCTCTTTGGCGTTTACGGCGGTCAGGCGCGCGGAACGATTGACGCCAAGGGCGTTGCCCAGCGTCTTGACGACCTGCGCGAGGCTATCCATGCCAATGCCGTGATGTGCAAGACTGCCGGGGCATATGTCCAAGACCGCATGCTCGAGCTTTCTGAGCACATGCCCGCCATGGTCGTCGGCAACGGCCCCAACTACGGTGTTGCCGAGGAGGCAGCGCTCAAGCTGAGCGAGACCATCAAGATTCCTGCCATGCATCACGAAGGCGAGGAGTTCGTCCACGGTCCCGAGATGCAGATCGTTCCGGGCTATCTGGTGTTTATTGTCGACGATCCGCAGGGGTCGGAGCGTCTTGCGAATATCGCCGATGCGCTATCGAACGTTACGACAAAAACGGTGCTGCTCACGGCCCATCCCAGGGGTAGGGCTCACGAGGTTGCGGTGCCTCAGGTGGCTCCGCTGCTCAGCGCAATTCCCAATCTTGTGTTCTTCCAGACGATTGCGGCAATGATCGCCGAGCGTCTGAAGTCATGGGACGTGCACCCGTATCTCGATGCCGTCTCCAAGCAAATGGAGGTCAAGGCAGAGGGCTACGAAGAGTCAGTCAATGCGCTTAAGGCCAAAGCGGCCGAGTGTTACGGAATGTAAGCGGGTTTTGATGCCCGTTGGCATGGGGGATGTGGAAACAACCCCAGAAAGGAGAGACAAATGAAGGAAACCGAGAAGATCGAGATCATGCATTTCGACCAGGAGGGCTATCTCGAGGACGGTAAGGCGCTCTACGAGACCGGCAAGAAGATGACCGCGCTCGCCGACAAGGTCGCCGACGAGGGCTACGACGCCGTGTTCCTGATGGGCGTCGGCGGCACCTGGGACGAGCTCATGCAGCTCGAGTACCTCATGAACAAGTTCGGCGACCGCGACCTCGAGGTCTACCTGATCCACGCCGCCGAGTGGAACGCCATGGGCCACAAGCGCATGACCGAGAAGTCCGTCGTGCTCACCGCCTCCGAGTCCGGCACCACCCCCGAGGTCCTCGAGGCCGTCAAGAAGATGAAGGACATGGGCGTGCGCGTCTACGCCATGACCAAGCCTGAGGGTCTCATCGGCCAGGCTGTCGGCGCCGAGAATTGCGTCAAGATGGCTTCCGATCATGGTAACGGTGGCTGTGAGATGGGCTACTACCTCGCCGACTGCTTCGGCCTGCGCCTGCTCAATCGCCGTGGCTGCTTCCCGCAGTTCGATAAGTTCATCGAGCAGACCAAGGACGTTTGGACCCACCTGGTCGACATCCGCAAGAGCTTCGAGCCGCGCGCCGAGGAGCTCGCCAAGAAGTACGCCCTGGCCCCCTACACCATGTTCATCGGCTCCGGCGCCCTGTGGGGCGAGACGATCCTGTTCTCGATGTGCATCCTGGAGGAGATGCAGTGGAAGCGCACCCGCTACATCACCTCGGCCGACTTCTTCCACGGCACCCTCGAGCTCGTGGAGCCCGGCGTCCCGGTCTTCCTGTTCATGGGCGAGGACGAGAACCGCAAGCTCGACGAGCGCGCCCGCGCGTTCCTGACCCGCGGCGTGACCGGCGACACCGACATCAACGTCATCGACACCGCCGAGTTCGCGATCCCCGGCCTTGACGACGAGTTCCGCGTCATCGTCTCCCCGTGGATTTTGACGGTGCTTGTGACCGACCGCCTGGCTCGCTACTACGAGACGGTCACCAAGCACAACCTCAAGTATCGTCGCTACTATCACCAGTTCGACTACTAAAGAAAACGGGTGCGGGAACGTGCCGGGCTATTGAGAGGAACACAGAATGAGACAGTACATCATCGCCAGCCATGCGCACTTCGCTACCGGCATCAAGGAGAGCGTCGAGCTGCTCTCGGGCGCTCGCGACAACGTCCACGATCTTTCGATGTTCGTCGATGGCCGCATGGACGTGGCCGAGGAGGCCCAAAAACTGCTGGCAGGCATGTCTGCTGACGATGATGTCGTTGTCTGCACCGACCTCTTTGGCGGCAGCGTCAACAACGAGTTCACCAAGATCGTCCAGACGCGTCCCCGCACGTACCTCGTTACCAACATGAACCTTCCTCTCCTCATCCAGCTGCTGTTCTCTGACGAGTCGGCGCCGGTTGAGGAGACGATTCGCGCCATCGTCGCTGCGGACGATACGCGCGTGAAGTTTGTCAACGATCTTTTGGTCGATGACGACGAGGAAGAAGAGTTCTAATCCGCAGCACCTACTGACACGCCGTAAGACGGCACAAGACCTTTGGGGGGTCACATTATGATTCAGCTACTTCGCGTTGACCATCGCCTGCTTCATGGCCAGGTCGCAGTTTCCTGGGTTCAGGGCCTTGGCTCCAACTGCATCTTCTGCGTGGGCGATAAGGTCGCTAACGACCCGGTGTGGAAGACGACGCTTAAGATGGGCAAGCCTGCCGGCTGCAAGCTCGTCATCAAAGATATGGAGCATGCAATCGAAGCTATCAACTCGGGCGTGACCGACAAGTACAAGATGATCATCTGTGTCGCCACTATTGCTGAGGCAAAGCAGCTTGTTGAGGGCTGCCCGCAGATCAAGTCGGTCAACCTGGGCAACACCAAGCCCAAGGACGAGAAGCGTCCCGATGCTCGTCAGGTCTCTCGTCAGATCTTCCTGACCGCGGCCGAGGAAGCCGATGTGCGCGAGATGCTGGATCGTGGCGTTGAGGTCGAGATTCGACCCCTGGCCGA
Source organism: uncultured Collinsella sp. (assembly GCA_905211615.1). Lineage (GTDB taxonomy): Bacteria > Actinomycetota > Coriobacteriia > Coriobacteriales > Coriobacteriaceae > Collinsella. The sequence goes on from CAJMBB010000059.1 coordinate 5,458, forward strand.
TGACCCCAAGGTTGACTGCGCCAGCGTGCTCTAGGCGTTCAATTTCGAAGAGTCTGAGCTCTTCGTAGTGTCCTATTAGGAAAGGGGGATATATGCTTACCCAAGCAATCCTCATCGGACTTATCGCCGCATTTGGTAAGTTCGACTTCCAGCTCGGTACGCTCTATGCGTTCCGCCCCATTGTCCTGTGCCCGCTCGTGGGCCTGGTGCTGGGGGACCTGCAGTCCGGCCTCGCGATCGGCGCCAGCCTGGAGCTGCTGTTCATGGGCTCGATCTCCATCGGCGCCTACGTGCCGCCTGATGAGACGATCGGCGGCGTGCTCGCCTGCGCCTTCGCTATCCAGCTGGGCCAGAGCACCGAGGCAGCCATCGCGCTCGCTATGCCCATCGCCACGCTGTGCCTTGCCATCAAGAACATCCTCAACGCCGCCCTGCCGATTCTGGTTGACCGCGCTGATGTTTTCTCTGCCCAGGGCAACCTTAAGGGTGTCTATGCGATGCACTTCCTGATCGGTTTGACCGGTATCATCATGGCGTTCCTGCTGTGCTCGCTGTCGTTCTATCTGGGTGCTGACGCCATCCAGGGCATGCTCGACTTCATCCCGCCCTTTGTCCTTGCTGGCTTTGGCGTTGCCGCCAACATCCTGCCTGCCATGGGCTTCGCCATGCTCGGCCGCCTGGTGCTCACCAAGCAGCTCGTGCCCTTCTACTTCCTGGGCTTCCTGCTGTGCTCCTACGCCAACGTGCCCGTCCTGGGCGTCGCCCTGATCGCCATCATCATCGGCATCGACAAGTTCGACCTGCTCGGCCTGGGCGGAGCCCAGCCCCAGCTCTCCGCGGAAGGGGATGAGGACGATGACTTCTAGTCCCGAGAACAAGATCACGCGCTCCGACCTCGTCAAGAGCGCCGTCAACGTCGGCGCCCTGGGCATGGAGTTCTCCTGGACCTACTACAAGCAGATGAACATCGCCTTCTGCCTGATGGTCGCCAACATGCTCAAGAAGATCTACGCCGGCCGCCCCGACGACTACGCCGAGGCCCTGCACCGCCACTGCGCGTTCTTCAACATCACCGTCCAGTTCGCCCCGTTCGTCGGCGGCATCGCGATGGCCATGGAGGAGAAGGTCGCCCGCGGCGAGATCGAGCCCGAGAGCGTCAACGACGTCAAGGCCGCCCTCATGGGCCCGCTGTCGGGCATCGGCGACTCCATCTTCCTGTCGACGCTGCGCGTGGTCGCCGCCGCGGTGGGCATCAGCCTGTGCCAGGCCGGCAACCCCTTCGGCCCCATCGCCTTCCTGCTCATCTACAACGTCCCCGGCTTCGCGCTGCGCATCTGGGGCGCCGTCAAGGGCTACGAGCTGGGCGTGGGCTTCCTGGACGAGGCCCAGAGGACCGGCCTCATGCAGAAGATCATGACCTGCGTGGGCATCGTGGGCGTCATGGTCGTGGGCGCCATGTGCAAGGACATGTTCTGGGCCAGCATCCCGGTGGCCATCGGCTCGGGCGACGACGCCCAGACCCTCCAGGACATCCTGGACGGCATCATGCCCGGCATGCTCGGCATGATCGCCTTCTGGCTGTACTACTGGCTGCTGTCCAAGAAGATCAACCCCATGGTGCTGATCGTGGCCACCATGGTCGTGGGCATCATCGGCGCGTTCTTCGGCGTGCTGGCGTAGGTTCCTGCGTTCTATTCTGCCCCCAAGGGAAACGGCGACCCATTGCGGTCGCCGTTTTTTATTACCGAAAGCTAGCTGGAGGTGCTTCGTGATTCGATCTGACAATCCACCCGATAATGGCGTGAGCGGGGCGATGTATCTATTTGGCACGGCGCTCCTGTGGAGTTTTATCGGCATCCTCGTTCACGCAAATTCGCAGTCAGCTCTTTTGATTGGTGCCGTCACGGCAATATTTATGGCGCTCTTTATCCTGCTCGTCGGCAGGCCTGTCCTCCGCGTCAGCCGTCTTATTGTCCTTGTGGCCGTCTGCAACTTCGTGACGGGCACCACGTTTAACTTTGCCAACCAGCTCACGACGGTCGGCAACGCGATCGTCCTGCAGTACACCTCGATGATTTTCGTTATCGTGTATCAATCGCTCGCAACTCGCACGTTGCCCTCGCCTGCGAAGATTGCCTCCGTGGTGGTTGCTTTTACGGGTATGGGACTTTTCTTTTTAGGTGATTTGAGTGCCGAGGGCATGCTCGGCAACCTGCTTGCCGTCATTTCGGGCGCCACCTTTGGGCTGTGTTTCTTTTTAAACTCTCGCTCCGATGCGTCGCCCATGGTGTCCTCGCTCATCTCCTGCGGCATCTCGATACTGCCGATCGTCTATTTTGCAGGCGACCTAGGCTCCGTGAAACCCTTTGAGTGGGGGCTTATGCTGGTGCATGGCCTTTTTTGCAGTGGCCTTGCGAGTGTGCTGTATGCCAAGGGGATTGCGCGCACCAACGCGTTTGCGGCCAACTTGGTCTGCATGAGTGAGGTCGTGCTCGCTCCCTGCTGGTCGGCGCTCCTCTTTGGCGAGGTCTTTAGCTGGAACGAGTTCTTGGGCGCGGCGATGATCGTTTTGGTGATTGTGGCCAACTTGGCATCCGATGCTTTTGGCGACGGCTTTCTGGTGGCGCTTGTCCGCCATCGAAACAAAGAGCATGCCTAATAGGATGCGTCTGCCGTTTACGGTAAAAAACACCCCGCTGAGCGACTGGTATTAAATAAGGCGAACCTGCATACCTATAATTGGTATCAAATCATTTGTGCCTGGCATGGGTGTTAGCAGCACGCCAGGTGCGCTTCGGACCGTGTGGTCAAACTCCCGGATTGATATCAATAACGCGCGCGACGGGAGTGACGACGGTTCGAGATTCCTTATTGGGAGGAACTATGCTTGTCCAAGCAATCCTCGTCGGCTTAGTCGGAGCTTTTGGATGTCTCGACTACCAGCTCGGCACCCTCTACGCATTCCGACCCATCGTCCTGTGCCCGCTCGTGGGCCTGGTGCTGGGGGACCTGCAGACTGGCCTTGCCGTTGGCGCCAGTCTGGAGTTGCTGTTCATGGGCTCGATCTCCATCGGCGCCTACGTACCGCCTAACGAAACCGTCGGCGGCGTGCTCGCTTGCGCCTTCGCCATTCAGCTCGGTCAGGGTACCGAGACGGCCATCGCGCTCGCCATGCCCATCGCCGTCCTTGCGCTGACGATCGGCAACATTACCAATGCCTTGTTCCCCGTGTTTGTCGATATGGCAGACAAGTTTGCCCTCAAGGGGAACCTCAAGGGTATCTACGCCGTTCATTGGGGAATTGGAATCTGGGGCTGCGTCGAGTACTTCCTGCTGTGCGGCGGCGCCTTCTATTTGGGTTCCGACGCCATCCAGGGCTTGCTCGACTTCATCCCGCCCTTCATCATCGACGGTTGTGGCGTTGCCGCCAACATCCTGCCGGCCATGGGCTTCGCCATGCTCGGCCGCCTGGTGCTCACCAAGCAGCTCGTGCCCTTCTACTTCCTGGGCTTCCTGCTGTGCTCCTACGCCAACGTGCCCGTCCTGGGCGTCGCCCTGATCGCCATCATCATCGGCATCGACAAGTTCGACCTGCTCGGCCTGGGCGGAGCCCAGCCCCAGCTCTCCGCGGAAGGGGATGAGGACGATGACTTCTAGTCCCGAGAACAAGATCACGCGCTCCGACCTCGTCAAGAGCGCCGTCAACGTCGGCGCCCTGGGCATGGAGTTCTCCTGGACCTACTACAAGCAGATGAACATCGCCTTCTGCCTGATGGTCGCCAACATGCTCAAGAAGATCTACGCCGGCCGCCCCGACGACTACGCCGAGGCCCTGCACCGCCACTGCGCGTTCTTCAACATCACCGTCCAGTTCGCCCCGTTCGTCGGCGGCATCGCGATGGCCATGGAGGAGAAGGTCGCCCGCGGCGAGATCGAGCCCGAGAGCGTCAACGACGTCAAGGCCGCCCTCATGGGCCCGCTGTCGGGCATCGGCGACTCCATCTTCCTGTCGACGCTGCGCGTGGTCGCCGCCGCGGTGGGCATCAGCCTGTGCCAGGCCGGCAACCCCTTCGGCCCCATCGCCTTCCTGCTCATCTACAACGTCCCCGGCTTCGCGCTGCGCATCTGGGGCGCCGTCAAGGGCTACGAGCTGGGCGTGGGCTTCCTGGACGAGGCCCAGAGGACCGGCCTCATGCAGAAGATCATGACCTGCGTGGGCATCGTGGGCGTCATGGTCGTGGGCGCCATGTGCAAGGACATGTTCTGGGCCAGCATCCCGGTGGCCATCGGCTCGGGCGACGACGCCCAGACCCTCCAGGACATCCTGGACGGCATCATGCCCGGCATGCTCGGCATGATCGCCTTCTGGCTGTACTACTGGCTGCTGTCCAAGAAGATCAACCCCATGGTGCTGATCGTGGCCACCATGGTCGTGGGCATCATCGGCGCGTTCTTCGGCGTGCTGGCGTAAGGGCCCGGCTGCATAGACTGTCATTGCAACCTGGTAAGGGGATGGAGCGGGCCTATACCCTCCATCCCCTTACTTGTATAGAGGGAGTTCGTATGTTCGCGAAGGATCGCGAAGCAATGCGCCTGACGCCGGCAGAAGTCAGGCTGATTCTTATTGAGTCCCTGCAATGGTGCGCCAACAACGCGGTGTACTTTTTAGGGCTTATCGGCGCGGCGACGTATGATCTGGCTGGCACGGCGTTTTTGGTTGCTGCCATTACGCTCGTACGCAATCTTATGACGTCGGCGGGCAATATGGTGTCGGGCTCGGTCATCGACCGTTTTGGTCCGCGCCGGACGTCGTTTGTGACGTGCGTGATTACGGCGGTGCTATCGCTTGGCGTGGGGTTGGCGCCGTTGTCTGTCCCCGGGCTTGTGTTTGCTGCGTGCGTCTTGGGGCTTGCGGGCGGCTTTATCAACACCTGCACGCATGCGTTTCCGGGATACCTGGAGTCGACCACCGAGGGCCGTACCCGCGTGAACGGCCTCATGGTCTTCTATAGCAATATCGCCTATACCGCCGGCCCGCTGCTCGGCGGCGCCATCGTGAGTTGTTTTGCCACGCAGTCTGTTTACCTGCTCATGGCTGGCATGATGGGCATGGCGGCCGTGCTCTCTTTGGGCTGTCACGAGTGTGTTACTCCCGCAAAAGGGGGGAAGCCGAAGGGCGGTATTCTGGGCGGCATGGCCGAGGGTGCGCGACTTACGTTTCGCGACCACGACTTGCGCCTCATCTTTATCTCGGGCTTTTTGGGTTTCTTTGCGTTCGGCGCGTTCGATTCGCTGGAGTCGTTGTTCTACCGTGATGTGCTTAACGTGGATATCGTCTGGCTGGGCTGGCTGTCCTCGGTCGTGGGCCTCACTTCCTCGGTGGGCGCGTTCATCCTGACCAAGCTTTCTGCTCGCCATGTCAACCTACGATTGTTGCTCGGCGCGCTCATGGCCGTGGGCATTGGGTCCATGGTGTACGTGGGCACCGATATGCTGGGGGTCGCGATTATCGGTCAGGCGATTAACGGTCTGGCCTGGGGGTTCCTGGAGCCGCTGCAGATGATCTTGATTCAGGAGCGCGCCGACATCAAATATCTGGGGCGCATTACCGGCTTTGTACGTTTTGGCCTGATGAGCGCCGGCGTGGTGCCGCTGCTGGCGGCTCCGTTTTTGGCGGAGGCTTTGGGCGTCCAGACGGTACTGTTTGGGGCATCGACCATTATTGCGCTGGTAGGAACGCTGTTCTTTGCCACACAAGGGAGACGCCGGGGGCGTTAGCTATACATCAAATTCTAATTTAATACCACTCACCAAAGAATTTCAACCGTTCACCGAGGATTGGAGCAGATTGATAAGTGGTATTAAAAACACATTAGGTGTATGTCTATAATTGGTATCGAAAAGAAACGCGATGTATAGAGTTGCGTGCAGGACAGAAAGGAAAAGCCATGAAGGAAACCGAGAAGATCGAGATCATGCACTTTAGCCAGGAGGGCTACGTCGAGGACGGCAAGAACGTCTACGAGACCGGCAAGAAGATGACCGCGCTCGCCGACAAGGTCGCCGACGAGGG
>CAJMBB010000060.1 GCA_905211615.1 uncultured Collinsella sp.
TTCCCCTGGCTGGGCAGCTACGCCTTTTTGGCGCTCGAGCGCATGCTCAAGATTAAATGTGCCGCGGAGCTGGGCCTTCGCGGGCTCGATCCGTCACGCCCGTACTTTATGCAGTTTAAGATGAAGGCCGACGAGGAGACGTTCTTTGAGGTGCTCGCCGCCGAGGCCGAGAAGGACTTCGATCCCATCGAGCTCGTCTATCCCGGCGAGGTGCCTTATTTTGACCGCTACGACGAGTTTGTTCCCGAAGAGCTCGTGCGCAAGGGCTTTGCCGAAGGCGTGCTCGACATCGAGGGCATGAAGCAGCGCGTTCTCGGCTGGGGCGACCACGCCTAAGACCAGTCCCTTTTGGGACGGGGCTTGTTAACCAGTCTTTTTGGAACGGGGCTATTATAGCTACTTAATGTCGTCCAACGATTTCGATGGACCGCAAATAAGATCAATCTCGTATGTAGTGGCCGTCAAAATAGCCCCTCCCCTGCAAAAACAAAAGGTAACTGGCAGAAGACCCCTTGTCTTTACGGGCAAAAAGGGGCAGAACGGTAAAGTACACTTGTCATGTAAGGTGCTTATTATTCAGGAATTAGATTTGCTAAGCAGGGCTGCAACCACCAATCGTTGTGATTTTAATGTTACAAGAAAAGTCTAAATTCCTTCATAGTGCCAAAACCCGCAGAGTAAATTGCCGACTGCAGCACCTAAAAACTAAGACCTATCGCATTCCGCGACCTGAATTTTCAACATATTGTGAATTGCATTAAGGGGAAGTTTCCCGCATCCACGTCTAGTGCAGACGTAGACGGGAAGCCGCAATTATAAGTCACTAGTCTGGGGCAGGATTAAACGGTTCACCCCTGGTAAGATATAGCAATCTTCGCCCGAGACCATTACTATTCCGCCAGCATCGATAAAACGCTGATATTCCTCGGCATTAAGGCCCACCGATTCAAAGCTAACGCGTACACCCGTAGCCATCAAGAAGGCTCGAAACTTCTGGCAGCTCGTCAATCGATACATCAATTCTTGAAGGCATGTATTCCACCAATTTTTAATGAAACAACGGCGGTGATCGCTATCGCGATTGCGCCAATAATACCGAGCGCCATCTGAATGGGATATGACCCCAACACATGTCCAAATACGGAGAAAAACAATGCGGAAAAGAGGGCCCTTACCAGAGACGCGGCGGAAAGGATCGTCGCACGGAGATCGTCCGCTATCCCGTCTTGGATTAAGTTTTCCGAAGTGATGTACACCACTTCTGGGAGGAAACAAAGCACCATGCTAAGGCCAAACAAACACAAAGGATTTGAAGCGAACCACGGAAGAATCAAGAAAAGGCCCGCCTCGATTAGCATCGAGCCGAGCATGGTATTTCTTTTCCCGAAACGCGATGAGAAGAAATCTGCTGCAATGTAGGCCGTCGCATTTACTGCATAGGATGCACCGAAAAAGATTCCTATTATGGAGACGGGAGCATGAAACGCGTCGAATACCAACTGATTCAAGTTGTAATAACTCCCGTAGAATCCGTCGAGCATGCTTGTGCCGATGAGGAGAAGCAATATCGCAAATGCGGATTCTCCAACGCGCCAGGTTTCGCCCCTGAACATCTTGGCTGCGTCAAACCTCCCCTTTTCTGATCTTTCAGAACGGGTCGTTTCCGTCCTCTCAATGGGATGCAGGAGGAAAAGCTGCAGGAGATAGAAAACGAAGACACATATGTAGAGGGCACTCCAAGACACTTGGGCAATGAAAGACCCGAGTACAATTGCTATTCCCGTAGCGATTGATTGCGCGGCGAGCAACCGAGCGTTGATGGTGAGGAAGCGCTCTCCTTGACCGGCATTTCGAACAATTTCATATAAAAGTGCTTGTTCGGATCCCGATTGAAGGGAGTAGGCGAGCGCCTCAACAAGGGAAAGCACAACAAGAAAGGGACCTGAGAGCAACAGCATGCCGGCCGTATGGAAGAAAAGCAGCAGCACGCCCACTTGAATCGAAAACTTCTTTCCAAAGAAATCGCCTACCAGCCCTGTTGGTAGCTCGAGGACGACCGTTGCAATGTTGAACAGGGCTTGATAAAGCGTGATTTCCGTGACAGACATTCCTTTCTCCGCAAGGAAAAGTAGAAACACTCCCCGATTTAAAACAAATCCCGTGAGAACGAAAAAGGCGGAATAGACGTGCAGTTGCGTAGTGGCTTGCTTGTTCATTTGATACTTCCGATGACAATTTTGGCCTAGCGGGCGGCGGAATCAACCGAAGATGAGGCGCGTTGGCGCCGGGCGTCCAGATGCGTCATGCTGAAAATAGATGAAGCGTATGATTGACAAAACCATAGAGCCCGTCACAAATTGACTACTCCCAATGCTGGTCGTGGAGGGCGGCACCGAGAAAGTCGGCATCGAAAGGCACAGCTTCAGCAAAGGCGTAGTCGCCGTCGCTGGCGATGAGCAGGTAGTTCTCCTCGCCGCCGAACTCCGCATCGCCGCACGGGACCACCCAGGCATGGGCGAATACCTCGAGTGCCGTGGCAGCGCAGTCGCGCAGGAACGTCACGTCGCTCCCCTCGTTTGCGCTCACAATATTGGCGACGTAGACGCCACCAACATTTAGGCTGCCCCGCACTAAACGCAACGCCTCAACCGTCGCCAGCTCGCGTACGGGCTCGGCACCGCCAAAGCAATCGCTCACGACCGCGTCATAGCGACGATGGCCCACGCTCGTCACACCCAGATACGAGCGAGCCTCAGCGGTTATCACCCGCAGGCGATCGCCCGCCGCGCGCTCCAGCTCGTCTAGGTAGAACCAGCGGCGCGCCAGGCGCGTAATCTCTCCGTCATACTCGATAACGTCCATGCGCAAGCCCTCGTGCGACATCAGGGCGAATTTAGGATAGGCAAACCCGCCGCCGCCCAGCATAAGCATACGGCTGATACCGTGACCATAAGCGTCGCGCATCGCATCCTCGGCCTCAAACACGTCGTCAAACGCGCGATAGTACGCAAAGACCGGCTCCGCCCAACGATCGCCAACGTAACTCGCGCTTTGGTAGACGCCACCTTGCACCAATACACGGACTTCGTCGCCGCCCTCGTCGTGCACGCGCTTCACACGCGCCAACCCATTGCGGGTTCGCGCAACCTGCAGACAGGCAGCACGAACAGCGACAGCGGCCGCACCAAGCGCCGCGGCTCCCAGAGCAACGCCGGCAACGACGCCGGCAGAAACACTCGGCTTGTTCATCTAGAGCTCCTTTTGCAGATAAAGGCCATGGTCATAAAATCCAAGATGGCGATAGTACTCGCGTGTGCCAATCGCGCTAATCACGTTGATACGCGCATAACCCGCATCCCGGGCAATCTCGCACGCACGCTCTACGAGCAAACGCCCCAACCCGTGATGCTGCGCCGCCTGGCCCTGGTCGCCCACGCGTGCCGCCATGCCATACACGTGTACCTCGCGAATCATCGCCTCGTCCGGCGTCGTCGGCAACTCGTCCGCATGCGCGGCAACAAACGAATGGTCGGGCAGTGACAACCGCAAAAAGCCCGCGATCTTGCCCCGCGGCGTCACCCACTGCAAAAAGCGCTCGTAAGTCACCGGCGTCTCGTACGCCACTTCCTCATCAAGAGAAAGCTCATCCAAGTCGGCACCCGCGGTACTGATCTCGCGATAGCGAATCTCGCGCACCACTGCGCCTTCTCCACGAGCCGCCAAGCGATTCTCGACGAGCTGACGCAGGTTGGGCTTCTTGTTGCCCACCATAATGTCGTCGGAACTAAAGTCGCGGATCATGCGACTGATACGGCAGAACGCCGGCGTCACCACGATGTCGTCGGCTAACACATCGAGCAGCTCTTCCTCGGTATAGGGACGCCACTCGCCGCGCTCATAGCAGCCCACCAGACGCGAGCCCTCGATGAGCGCACACGGGTAGACCTTGACCTCGTCGGGCATAAAGGCCCCCTCGGTCATAAAGCGCTCGTAGTCGCGCTTGTCCCCTTCGGGCGTGGCGCCCAGCAAGTTGAGCATAAAATGCGCGTGAATCTTAAAGCCAAACAGGCGCGCAAGCGAAAACGCCCGCTCGATCTGCGCCACCGAAATGCGACGCTCGTTGATATCGAGCAAATGCTGGTCGAGGCTCTGGATGCCCATCTGAATCTTGGTGCAACCCAGGCGGCGGATGAGCGTGAGGGCCTGTGGCGCCACGGCATCGGGACGCGTCTCGATAACGAGCCCCACCACGCGATGCTTCGCCGTCTCGTTGATGCGCTGTTGGCGCTCAAGCTCCTCCATCGTGGCCGTCTGCCACTCGGCGACCTCGCCCCACGGCGTGCCGGGGCCGTACAGACGACGCACCGCGCGGTTATAGCCGCCCACGGCAGCATCCACACGCTCCTGTTCGTCGACAACGCCGGCAGCAAGCTCGGCCTCGTCTGTCGCAATGCCGGCAGCCCGATAGCGCTCGCGACGTTCCGCCACCACCGGCGGCAGCGCATCGGCGGGAGCGTCATCGAGCAGGCGCCCTGCCTCGGCACGGCTGATGCCCGGACGCGCCAACATGGGGTTTGCCGCCACGCCGGCGACGGCATCGTCATTGAGCGCACGGAAGAGCTCCGACATAAACCATGTCTGATAGCCTTCCGGATAGTCGCTCCAGGTACCGCCAAGCACAATGAGCTCGATCTTATCGGTCGCATGTCCCATCTGCGAAAGCGCCGTCAAACGGGCACTCACCTGCAGATACGGATCGAAGCAGTTTTGCTCCGCACGGGCGCACGCGGGCTCAGCATGTAAATAGCTTTTGGGCATGCGCAGGTCGTTGGGGCAAAACAGGCAATCGCCCGAGCACGGCCAGGGCTTGGTGATGACGGTAATGGTCGCCACGCCCGAAGCCGTGCGACGAGGCTTCATGCGTAGCACCTGCAGCAGTTGACGCTCTAGCTCGGCGTCGACATTCCATGCCGTCCAACGAGCCGGCTCCTCGCGCTTCACCCGCTGGTAAAACGGCAGCAGGCGACGCTTGGCCAAATCGCGCTTGTCGGCACCCTCACGGCGCGCCTCGGCATGTATCAATTTGACGAGCACCTTGTCGTCCACGGTCTCACCGCGACGCAGAGCCTCGAGTATGTTCAAAATAATCTGTTCCATGACCCCATTGTAAAGGCAAAGGCGCCGGAGCCGATCTCGGCTTCGGCGCCTTCATCAAACAGCGCGTCTAAGCATCTATGCTTGCGGACCAGCCCGCAGTCATCATTCCGGATCAAACGACATGTCGCCCGAACCGACCTCAAAACGATACGTGGCAGACTTATCGCCGTTATCGAATTCAAGATTCAAAATGGTCTCGCCGTCGTAGCCAAGCGGAAGGAAATCGCTCTCGAAGTCGCCACTGCCCAAGGTGAGGATCGCTTTAAAGCCCGTAGAGTTCGGAACCGTCATCTCCACGTCGCCCGAGCCCACGCTCACATCCATCGACTTCGCGGGGGCCTGGTAGAGCTCGAACGTCACATCGCCCGAACCGACCTCGGCATTCAGGGTATCGGTCACGGTGCCCGTAAACTCAACGTCTCCCGAGTCCAGAGTCAGGTTGAGGTCATGACACGCAATGCCCGCGACCGTCAGATCACCCGATCCTACATTCGCTGTGATGCCCACCATGTTATCGGCAACATCGCGCGGCAGTTCGACGGTAACCGTGCGGTCAATGGCGCGCTCGTCATCGCAATCGAACTGGCGAATCTTGAGCGTAGAACCCTTGATTTCGGCCAGGTTCTGGGTTGCCGCATCGAAGGCAACGGTCCCCGTTGCCACGCGACCGCTTTCAATCACGCGCACTGGCCCGCCGGAGACGTGTTTGACCTCGACCGTGCCCGACGTCACGTCCAAGTCAAGCGATGTGAACGCGTCGGCATCAAAGGTTTCGCTCGAAAGCTGCTGAGGCCGAGCGGAATAGTTACCGTCATCCAAAAGATCGCCCTCGTCCACCACATCGTCCATACCAGACAGGCCGGATACAACATCGTCGAGATCCCACGGGCCATCAAAATGAATCAATGTCCGCGAAACGCCAAAGACAAGCCCAACAATGAGCACAAACGCTCCGATGCCAACACCCAGGCGTACCTTGGATTCATGCGAAATCTTCATCATTCGTCACCCTCTTTGGCACATGGCTCAGCGGTGGTCGTGGTAGCCACGTCAGCATCAGGTTCCGCAGAAGCATCCTTCCCCTGGGCCTTGATCGCCACCGACGCCGGACCAACCTGGATATCCCCGCGCGCCCAATCGCCATCGAGCGCACGCGCCACCCAGTGATAGATGGGGATCGTAAAGAAGATCAGCGCGGCAAAGGGACCGGCACCAAACAGGAACATCAGCAAAAAGAACAGTAGCCAACACACGGCCCAATACGGGAACGACTGGAACGGGCCCTTCACCGGAGTCGAGCCAACCGCGGTGCCACTCGTCGCCTGCGCCGTAGCGGCATTGGCGGCCTGCGCACTCCAGCTTGCCGCCTGCGCCGCCTTGGCCGCAGCATCACTCGCCTGCGTTGCCGCCTCGGTAGCGCGCGCCGCCGTCTCATGGGCGCGAGCACGCTCTGCCGCCTCGGCCTCGCGCTGACGGGCGCGGTCCTCGTTCTCAAACTCGATATCGTCCTCGATCTCGTCGCTCGGATTGAGCAGCTCGTCCAGGCTCACGCCATAGAGTTTGGCGAGCGAGATTAGGTTCTCGGTATCGGGCGAGCTCTCCGCGCGCTCCCATTTACTGACTGCCTGGCGCGACAGCCCCAGCTTTCGCGCCAGCCCTTCTTGGCTAAAACCCTTGCTGCGACGAAGGTCGGCGAGCCGCTGCGCAGTTTCTACATTCATGGTTCCTCCTATGTGATGCCAGCCGTGCCGCCGGACCGTTTTTGTTCTTAAGGCGCCTTGCACAGTTAAAAATCTATCCGCCACCGCCAAAAGCATGCCACCTATTCTAGTGAGATTTTTGACAACCGGCGGTTGCGGGCACATATGAGCTGCGGAAATGTGTCCAAACAAAGCAATGACCCACGGCTCGGTTGTCCCCGTTGCGGCGTTAACGGTAGTATGGTCGTACTGTTTATTCCGCACCGCCAACGGAGGGAGTCCCGCGCCGTGAACCGCGATTTCGCCTCATCGCTCATCCAGCTCAACAATACGTTCTATCGCGAGCACTCCGCCTCCTTTTCCGATACGCGCCAGGCCCCGTGGCCCGGCTGGGTGCGCACCATGGACATTGCGCTCGAACAGCTCGACGTCGCCACGATCGAGCATCCCGTCCGCGTCTTCGATCTTGCCTGCGGCAATATGCGATTCGAAAACTTTGCCGCCGGCGGCGCACTCGCCGCCAAGGGCGTCAACGGCGCAAACCCCTCGGCAGATGCCAGTTGCCCGTTTGAGTTCTATGGTGTCGACTCGTGTCAAGATTTGGCTATCGATGCACATGGCCACGCCCTGCGCATTCCCAACCTGCGCTTCCAGGAACTCGATGTGCTCGACGCCCTCATGAAGCTCAACCCCGCCGAGACACCCGACGTGCTTTTCGACGCCCCGCTCGCCGACATCTCGGTCTGCTTTGGATTTATGCACCACGTGCCGTCGTGCGAGTACCGCGTACGCGTGCTCGACGCCCTGGTGCGCCAGACGCGCCCAGGCGGCATCATCGCCATCAGCTTTTGGGAGTTTATGAACGACGAGCGCATGGCGCGCAAGGCTGTTCGCGCCGAGGCCCGCGCCGAGCTCACCCCGCCGTTTGAGGGTTACGATTCCGCGCAGTTTGAAGCCGGTGACCACCTCATTGGCTGGCAAAACGACCGCCACGCCTACCGCTATTGCCATCACTTTGACGATCAGCAGATCACCGACCTGGTGCGCGGCGTGCGTACGTTCTACAAGAGCGGCGAGGTCCCCGTGCGCGAGCTTGAGCGTTTCCATGCCGACGGTCGCAGCGGAGATCTCAACCGCTATGTGATTCTCAAGCGCCTGTAGCCACCGACGACTCGCCGTCGAGCCGCACCACGTCTTTCGGGCAAACTATGCCCACCCCTTTTTCAACCCATTGACGGAACGCGCAGCTATACGTTCCATACTTATGACCAAGGAGCCTCATGGGAGCCGTCCACGTTCGCACGCCTAAGAACTTTGTGCTCGAGGAGCGCCTGGAGCGCTACGCCGATGCGATTGAGACGAACCCCGAAATCTATGCCGGAGATTGGCGCGAGGCTTGCGCGCCAGTTGGCAGCAAGCCCTTCGAACACCTTCATCTGGATCTGGGCTGCGGCAAAGGCACCTATCTGGTTGAGCGCGCTCGCCGTGAGCCCGACACGCTCTTTGTCGGCATGGACCAGGAGCCCATCTGCATCGCCTATGCCGCGCAGAAAATCTGCGAGCAGGCGCTATCCAACGCACTCGTCCTGCCCCGAGGCGCCACATCGCTGCCACAGCTGTTTGCCGCAGGCGAGCTCGATGCCATCACCATCAACTTTCCCACGCCGCAGCCCAAGGCCAAGTACGCCAAAAAACGACTCGTCCATGTCGACCATTTGATTCTCTACCGCCCGCTCTTTTCAGCCGGCGCCACCGTCACGCTGCGCACCGACAGCAAGCCATTGCGCGACTACGCCCTGGGGCAGTTTGCCGCGGCCGGCTACGACACGCTTTGGGTAAGCGACAACGTCCGCCGAGACCATCCCGAGCATCCCGAGACCGAATATGAGCGCCGCACGCGCGAGATGGGTGCCGTCGTCTATGGCATTTGCGCCATGCCCGGAGCGCAGCCAACCGACGAACAGCTCACAGTAGGACGCGCGCAGGAGCAAAGCCTTGCCTGCTACCTGCCCGATAACCTCGATGAGCTCACCTATGTACCTCTGGGCATGGAAGAAGCCGTCGAGAACTTTAGAAACCGCGCCCGCAAAGGCAAGAAGCACCTGCCGCAAGAGCACTAGCTTCACGCGCCCATTTCCTGCATTTTCTCGCGCGCTGGCACCCCGCGGCGCCGCTACGCCATAATAGTTGGCGGACAATCGCGAGAGAAAGCAACCACATGGCACAGACCACGACAGATACCGCCGCCAGCACCGTTTCCGGTGCCGGGGCCGCCAGCTCATTCTCGGGCGGCACGGGAACCGAGGCCGAGTTTGGCTCGCTCGGCGCGCTCTCCCCCACCTGGTGGGAGCCCGAGGACGGCAGCGAGCCCGAGCCATGGCTCACGGCCGATCAAGCCTTCGAACGCTTCTTTGAATGGACGAGCGATCGCGGCATTGAGCTGTGGGACCACCAAGAAGAGGCCCTCATGGACCTGGCTGCCGGCGATCACGTCATTTTAGGCACACCGACCGGATCGGGTAAATCGCTCGTCGCGCTGGGTATGCTCTTTATGGGCATGGCACAGGGCAAGCGCTGCTACTATACGGCTCCTATCAAGGCTCTGGTCAGCGAGAAGTTCTTCGACCTGGTACAGGTGCTCGGCCGCGACAACGTCGGCATGATCACCGGCGATACGCACATCAACACCAAGGCGCCCGTCATCTGCTGCACGGCCGAAATCCTTGCCAACGATGCGCTGCGCGAGGGTGAGGACGCCGATGTGGGCTGCGTGGCCATGGACGAGTTCCACTACTTTGCCGACCCCGACCGCGGCTGGGCCTGGCAGGTGCCGCTGCTCACCCTGCCCCACACGCAATTCATGCTCATGAGCGCCACGCTCGGCGATGTCACCGCGATCGCCGCCTCGCTCGAGGAACACACCGGCGCTACCTGCGACCTAGTCGTCGACGCCCCGCGTCCCGTACCGCTGAGCTACGACTATGTGACGACCTCCCTCGAGGGCACCGTCGAGCTCGCGATGCGTCGCGGCGAGGCCCCGCTCTACATCGTGCACTTTAGCCAGGATGCCGCACTTGCGACGGCGCAATCCCTCGCCAACTTTGGCATTGCCAGCAAGGAGCAGCGCGAGGCCATCAAGGAAGCGGCCAAGGGCACGAGCTTCTCGACGGCCTTCGGCAAGATCCTCAAGCGCCTGCTCGGCTGCGGCGTCGGCGTGCACCATGCTGGCATGTTGCCGCGCTATCGCCTGCTGGTCGAGCGCTTGGCGCAGCAGGGCCTGCTGCCCGTCATCTGCGGCACCGATACGCTCGGCGTCGGCATCAACGTACCCATCCACACCGTGGTGCTCACCGCGCTCACCAAGTTCGATGGCTACAAGATGCGTCGTCTGCGCGCCCGCGAGTTCCATCAGATTGCCGGTCGCGCCGGCCGTTCGGGCTTCGATACGGAGGGCATGGTCATCGCCGAGGCCCCGGAGCACGAGATCGAGAACGCCAAGCTCATGGCCAAGGCGGGCGACGACCCCAAGAAGCTCCGCAAGATTAAAAAGAAGAAGGCCCCCGAGGGCTTTGTCACCTGGAACAAGCAGACCTTTGAGCGCCTGATCGAGACACAGCCCGAGACGCTCAAGCCGCGCCTGCGCATCACACACTCCATGGTGATTAGCGTGGTCGAGCAGGGCGGCGATGCCCGAGCCCGCGTACACGACCTCATCGAGACGAGCTTGCAGACCCCCGAGGAAAAGGCCAAGCTCGAGGTTCGCGCCGACGAGATCTTCGCAACGCTCATCGACTCCGGCGTCGTCGTGCGCACCGAGGTGCCGCCCGCACCCGACGCTCCGGCTGACGCCGCGCCGGACATCGACTACGCGCTGACGGTCGACCTGCCCGAGGACTTTGCCCTCGATCAGCCGCTCTCACCGTTCTTGCTTGCCGCGCTGGAGCTGCTCGACCCCGAGAGTGAGACCTATACCATGGATCTGATCTCGATGGTCGAGGCTACGCTCGAGGATCCCAAGCAGGTGCTGCGCGCACAGGAGCGCGCAGCACGTGATCGTGCTATGGCCGAGATGAAGGCCGACGGCGTCGACTATGAGGAGCGTCTGGAGCGCATTCAGGACGTCACGCACGAAAAGCCGCTCGAGGATTTGCTCGACGCCGCCTTTGACAAGTACTGCCAGGAAGTGCCCTGGGCAAACGACTACCAGCTCTCTCCCAAGAGCGTTCTGCGCGATATGCTGGAAAGCGCGAGCGATTTTAAGGGTTACATTCAAAAGCTCGGCATCGCCCGCTCCGAGGGCATTCTGCTGCGCTACCTAGCCGAGGCCTACCGTTCCCTCGATCGCACCGTACCCATCGAGAAGCGCGATGAGCGCTTGCGCGACATTATCTCGTGGCTGGGCTTTGTGGTGCGCTCGGTGGACTCGAGCCTGGTGGACGAGTGGGAGAACG
>CAJMBB010000061.1 GCA_905211615.1 uncultured Collinsella sp.
GGAACGGCTGCTCGGCATAGGCACCCAGCAGCCGCTTGCTGTGTTCAGAAAGCGCCATGGACCTACTCGTCCACCTTGAGGATCGCCATAAAGGCCTCCTGCGGGACCTCGACCGAGCCGATGGCCTTCATGCGCTTCTTGCCCTCTTTCTGCTTCTCGAGCAGCTTGCGCTTACGCGAAATATCGCCGCCGTAGCACTTGGCAAGCACGTCCTTGCGACGCGCCTTGACGGTGGAACGGGCGATGATCTTGTTGCCGATAGCGCCCTGGATAGGCACCTCGAACAGCTGACGCGGGATGATCTCCTTGAGCTTGTCGCACAGGCCACGGGCCAGGCCATATGCCTTGTCCTTATGGACGATAAACGACAACGCGTCCACTTCGTCGCCCGAAAGCAGGATGTCGAGCTTGACGAGCTCGGAGGGGCGATATTCGTTGAACTCGTAGTCGAGCGAGGCGTAACCCTTGGTGCGGCTCTTAAGCTGATCGAAGAAGTCCAAGATGAGCTCGGCGAGCGGCATATCAAAGCGCATCTCGACCGATTTGCTCGTCAGGTGGATCATATCGGTCGTGACGCCACGGTGCTCGATAGCGAGCTGCATTACGGCACCCGTATACTCGGGCGGGCAGATGATCTTTGCCTTGAGGTAGGGCTCTTCGATACGCTCGATGCGCGTGGCCTCGGGAAGGTCCTGCGGGCTGCGGACATCGATCATTTCGCCGTCGGTCTTGTAGACGTGATAGTCGACCGAGGGACTCGTGGCAATGAGGTCCAGGTTGAACTCGCGCTCCAGGCGTTCCTTGACGACTTCCATGTGCAGCAGGCCCAGGAAGCCCACGCGGAAGCCAAAGCCAAGCGCCACCGAGGTCTCGGGCTCCCACACCAACGACGGGTCGTTGACGTGCAGTTTATCGAGGGCGTCGCGCAGATTCTCGTAGTCCTTGTTGTCGATCGGGAACAGGCCCGTGTAGACCATGGGCTTGGCCTCGCGGTAGCCCGGAAGCGGCTCGGGGCAGGGGTTCGACGCCCACGTAAGGGTATCGCCCACGCGAACGGCCTCGGGGTCCTTCAAGCCCGTAACCACATATCCGACCTCGCCGACCGTCAGCGCGTCGACCGGGGTCTCGGCGGGACGCTTGACGCCCACGCCATCGACCAAAAAGTCGCCCTTTGCCTGCATCATGCGCAGGGTATCGCCCTTTTTGATGGAGCCGTCAAAGATGCGCACCGTGGCGACAACACCACGATACTCGTCGAAGTACGAATCCAGGATGAGTGCCTTGAGCGGCGCGTTCGCATCGCCCTTGGGCGGAGAGATCAAAAAGACAATGGACTCCAGCAGATCGTGGATGCCCTCGCCGGTCTTGCCCGAGACGCACACGGCATCATCGGCGGGAATCGCCAGGTCGTCCTCAATCTCGGTCTTAACCTCATCGGGATGGGCCGAGGGCAGGTCGATCTTGTTGATGGCGGGCACAATGTCCAGATTGGCGTTCATGGCGAGCGTCGCGTTGGAGACGGTCTGTGCCTCGACACCCTGAGTGGCGTCGACGACGAGCACCGCGCCCTCACAAGCGGCCAGCGAACGCGAGACCTCGTAGGTAAAGTCTACATGGCCCGGCGTATCGATGAGGTTGAACTGGTACGTCTCGCCGTCGTCGGCGTCATAGGACACGCGGACGGCATTGGACTTGATCGTGATGCCGCGCTCGCGCTCGATATCCATGGTGTCGAGCAGCTGCGACTCCATGTCGCGTTCGTCGACGGTATGGGTGAGCTCGAGGATGCGGTCGCTGATCGTGGACTTGCCATGGTCGATGTGCGCAACGATTGAGAAGTTGCGGATGTGGGAAATGTCAATTGAAGTATTCATGCGGACTATCTTACCCGAGCGGTACAAAAAATGGAGCCTGTTCCATAAAACAGGCTCCATTTATGCGCGTAATCTGTGTGGTGTGAAATTTACAACTTAGGCGTTGATGCTGTTCACGAGCTTGGCAAGACCGGACTTGCGGTTGGAAGCCTGGTTCTTGTGGATAACATGCTTGGCGGCAGCCATGTCGAGACGCTTGGTGACGGTCTTGAGGGCAGCCTGGGCCTTCTCGGCGTCGCCCTCGGCAACGGCGGACTGGACGTGCTTGGTCAGCGTCTTGAGCTCGGACTTGACAGCCTTGTTACGCATGCGAGCTGCCTCATTGGTGCGGATACGCTTCTTCTGAGACTTGATGTTTGCCACTTCTGGAGTTCCTTTCGAGTTCCTTGCAAAAAATGTATGACACCTCTGAGACACGGTGAGGTCATGCAAGCGCCTACTATAGCACGCTCCCCCTCAAAGGGATAGAACGAATTTGTCAAATAGGCAGGTATCATCACGATTTTCTCAAGATGTTCGTAATCCAGAGCAAAAGCGCGGTCTGAGAATCGGCCGAACCCTTCAGCGCGAGCTCCACATCGACCGCGCCCTCGAGCGCGGCAACGAGCTCTGCCATCGAAAAGCGACGTGCCCAGGTCAGGTGATTCTTGACCTGCCAGGACTGGAGCTTAAGTGTTGCGGCCAGCTCACGACCCTGTCCGCGCGCATCGAGCGCCTTGGCAACGATAAGCTCGCGGATGCGGCCGCACAGCAACGTGTAAGTCCACACGTAGCTCTTGGCGGGCAGCAGATTGAAGAGCTCGAGCGAGCGTCGCATGTCACGGGCCGAGACCGCATTGAGAAAGTCCCAGGGTTGAACCTCGGCCGTACGTACAATCCAGCGCTCAACGTCGGCAAGCTCAATCTGGGGAGCCTCGACCATCTGGGCAAGCTTAGCCAAGTCGTTATCGAGCATGCGAGTGTTTTCACCCGAACGCGAGACGAGTTCCTCGGCGGCCGCCGTCGAGATCGACTTGCCGTGCTGCGTCGCCATCTGCTGCACGCGGCGCGGTAGCTCCCAGCGCTTGGTGCCGGAGCAATCGATCACAGCCTTCTTGTCGATCTTGGCGATCGCCTTATACAGGCGCGTGTTCTTGGCAAGCGAGTCGGCGATGATGAGGCAGACCGTTGTGGGGCTGGGACTCGCCAGATACTCGACGAGCGGCTCCGAGACCGCCTTGGCGAGCTTTGAGCAGCCGTCAAGGATTACCAGGCGAAACTCGCTGCCCATCGGAAAGGTGTTAAGCGATCCGATAATGGACTCGATATCGGGGTCCTTGGTCATGTCGCGCTCGTCGAGGTTGAACTCAACCATACCCGACTTTTCCAGACGCGCTTTCATACGCGAGACGGCGTGATCGCGCTTGACTCCGTCGGTACCGACAATCAGATATGCCGGCAGCAGACCGGTTTCGGACATTGCGCTCCCCTCCCGCAGGCCTTCGTATTCGCTCCGTGCCATTCTAGCCCAGGGGCCCACCACACGCCAACGACGTCGTCACGGTCGCTGGCATCGCATCGCAAAGCCATTCGCAGTCGGCGTGACGGTAATGTCGCCGTGTTCGATAGTGCACGCGAACACGCCGCCCGCTTCCTTAACGGCATCGATGCAGGCGTCGGACGGATGGCCGTATCGATTCCCCTCGCCCGCGCTCGCGAGGGAAAGCTCGGGCTTCAGGACGTCCAGCAACTCACCATCGACTGAAACCTTAGAGCCGTGATACCCAAGTTTAAGGACATCGATATCCCCCACCTCCTGCACGAATTCCCGTTCTTGGTCGAGCTCGGCATCGCCGGTGAGGAGCATACGCAGGCCCTTGCCTTCCTGATTATAAGAGAGCAGCAGGACAAGCGAGTCCTCATTTCCCTCGCCATCCACGGACTCGAATGGCCACATCACGCGGGCGCAAAATGAGCCGATGTCGACTGTATCCCCACGGCGCACCTGCCGATACTCCACGCCAGGTCGGTTCAATACCTCGGCAGGAGCATCCTCCAGCGCATCAGCCGCCACGGCAATCGTTCCGACCGAAAACTGTTCGAGCACGGCAGGCAGACCACCCCAGTGGTCCTCATCCCAATGCGTCACAAAGACGGCATCGATATGGTGCACGTTATTGCGGACCAACGCCGCCACCACGCGCTCGTCGAGCCCGCAGTCGACGAGCGCTACTGCGCCGCCCTGGCGGATAAGAATCGCATCGGCCTGGCCCACATCGAGCACCGTCACCGAAGGCGGAGCGAATCGATCCCAGTAGACGTACGGAATCGCAGCCAAGAGCACCAGGCATGCAAGCCCCACCGCCATAGGACGTGCACGGGGACGCGGCCACCGGACAAGCAGAACCGCCAGCAAACACGGCACTAGGTAAATCCACATGCTATCGGGCGGCACGCTCACGGATGCACCCGGCACGGCGGCAAACAGCTGCTCGAAAAACAGCGCGCAACGGGCGGCAATCATGGGCACAACGAGCGCCCAAGTCCGCAACGGTCCCACGAGCGAAAAGGGAACCAGCACGATGGACAAAGCAAGCAGTACGCTCACCACCGGACCGATGACCGCATTTGCCAACGGAGCAATGAGCGAGAACGTACCGAATGCAGGAATGGTAATGGGAAGTGTCGCCAGTTGCGAGCACAGCGTGACGGAAAGCATGCTGGCAACGCCCGATGGCACACCCAGCTCACCCAAAGCGTAGGTCGCATAGGGGCAAAAGCACAGAATGGCTAAGACGCTGGCACATGAAAGCTGAAAGCCCATCTCGAACAGCACCGTCGGCCGCAGTAGCACAAAGATGGACATGGTTACGAAGAGTGCCGATGCGCCGTGCCGGCGACGCCCCGCGCCGTTTACGACAAGCGTCGCGAACACCATGCAGCACGCGCGCACGGCCGAGGGAGACGCGCCCGTAAAGGCAGCGTAGCCAACAAGCGTTATCGCCAATATCGCCCGCTGAAGACCACGTGAGCACCGAGTCTTTTGCAATACACCCTCGATTACAAACCCCACGATAGCCAAATGGCTGCCCGAGACGGCAATAAGATGCGCCGTTCCCGTCACCGAAAACCAGTCGCCCGCCGGCTGGGCGCGCAGCTCGGCCGAACGACCGCAGACGACACCAGCTATGAGCGCACGCGCCGGGTCGGTCGCAGGCGCGATGGACGTTAGCAGCCCATTTCGCAGCCGAAGCAGCGGGCCCGGAGAGCCCTCATCGACCGGCACAATCCGAACGGCTTGAACCTTGCGCACCTCGCCTCGGAGTATGCGCGATCGTCCATATGCATCGTTCTCAAAACGTGAAACACGACCGATAACACGCACGTGCGCCCCGACCTTGAGCTCGCGGTCACACGATAGGCGAACCGTTGCCAAGTTCTTACCGTCCGCGCGTGCCTCGCAGGTATAGGAATACACGTCGTCGTTTATGGATGGATCACCCTGCACGACAAACTCGAGGCTGCTTGCCGCTCGACCGTCGAGCGCCTTCGAGGCGCCTAGCGTGCCCACAGCCCACCACGCCGAGACGACCGCTCCCGCCACGAGACCGACGGACGCGGCATACAGCCACCGCTTCCAAGGGGCAAGCCGCGCACAAGATTGAGCCAGCACAACGAATACCGCTGCCACAAAGGGAATGGCCCATAGCGGCCTGACCGCCGGCGCCCGCTCCCTCAGCAGCGCATCAGCGGCCCTGTTGAGCACCAAGACGCAGCTCATGCACATGCCGGCACAAAGGGCCATCGTCCACGGCATCAGGGGTCGCGGAGGCATCACATGTTCGCGCTCGGTCGCACTCATAAGCAGATACAATCTTTGATTTTGGCGAGCTTCTTCTCACCGATCCCCGACACACGCATCAGATCGTCAACCGAGGCAAAAGCACCGTTCTTTGTCCGCTCATCGATAATCGACTGGGCCATGGAGGGACCGATGCCGGAGAGCGTCTGCAGCTCTGCCGCGCTTGCCGTATTGATGTTTACTAGGCCTATTGCGCGACTCACGCCCGATGATGCGGAAGTCCCACCATCAACACCGACTTCCGCAATGGACGTCTGCTGCTCCCCTACCGTTGGAACGTGAATCTTCTGTCCATCGACGACCTTAGATGCCCGATTGAGCCCCGTAACGTCTGCCTCGGGCGCCAGCCCGCCGGCGGCATCAATCGCCTGAGCCACCCGAGCGCCGTCCTTGAGGCGGTATACACCGGGCGACACAACGGCGCCATCAACATCGACATAAACCTCTGCCGCGGCAGACGCCTTAGGCGAAGAGCCTTCGGATGTCTTTCCGCTCGAGGCATCGCCGGATCCCGGCTCCACCAACGAGCCCGAACCGTCAGTGCGCTCAAACGACACGCCGCCGGCACCGCCACCAAGGTTCGCCATCGCCAAGCCGCTCGCCATCGCAATGACGACCAGTATAGCCATCACCACTGCCTTATGACCGAGCAGTTTGCCCGCCCAGCGGTCCATCTTTTTGACTCGTTCGTGTTGTTCGCGCTGCGCCATAGCAAAACCTCCCAACACCATCGTGTCAGGAAAGGAGCTCAGCAACAGCCACGCCCCAAAACCGGTTTTCGCGGTCAAACCAAAAGCCGACCAAAACCTTGCGCAATAATGTCCATTTATTCAGGCAAACGTCGACAAATGAACCGTATATCGCCTAATGCCCAGATAGCAAAAGACCGACGATGCAGGCGCATCGTCGGTCTATGCACAAATTTATTCGTGATCTTGGTAAATCTCACGCGGAGCAAGCTCCGAATGTTTGCGTTTTAAGGTCTTGGGGGCCTTGTACGTGTTGCTCTCGAAGTCGATGTACTCGGTCTGCTTGAGCAGGCGCTCAATCATCTCCTCGTGATCAAACAGTTCCCAGGCCTCATGCACGGCATCGAGTTTAGCGTGCGTCTCGGGACGGCGCGGCATAAACAGCGTGCAGCAGTCGGGAGCGGCCTCAGTCGAGATATCGAACGTACCGATCTCCTCGGCGCGCGCGATGATCTCCTGCTTGTCCGAACCGATGAGAGGACGGAACACGGGGATCTTCACGGCCTCGTTGACGGCCATGATGTTCTCAAGCGTTTGGGAGGCAACCTGTCCAAGCGATTCGCCCGTAACGATGGCCTTGGCACCCTCGATGTGTGCAATGCGCTCAGCAACCGAATACATAATGCGGCGATACATGATCACGCGCAGGTTGCTGGGACAGGTGACCGAAATCTCACGCTGGCAGTCGCCAAACGGCACCACGTACAGGCGGCCGATCTGGACACCCGGCTCAAGCGCACGGATGATGTCCTGCACCAAATACTCACTCGTATCGGGCGTCTGCGGACGACCGGAGAAATGTACCGGCACGCACACCGCGCCGCGGCGCGCGAGCATCCAGGTCGCCACCGGAGAATCGATACCCGAGGACAGCAGCGTCACGACCTTGCCGGCAGAACCCACCGGCAGACCGCCCACGCCGCGCTCGGAGCGTGCGTACACGTAAACGCTACCCTGGACCACCAGTACGTGCACCATCGCATCGGGGTCGTGCATTTGAACCTTTTTATCGGGGAAGGCCTCACACAGCACCTCGCCCACCTGACGATTGATATCGATCGAGGTGAGCTCAAAGTCAGTATTGGAGCGCTTGGCGTGCACCTTAAACGAATCGAAGGAACCAAACTCGCGCAGCGCCTTCACGGCGGCGGCGCAGTACTCCTGCGGGTCGCGGTTGGTGTGATACGCCAAAGACACACGGGCAACGCCGGGAACGGTGCGAATGACACGCGCCGCCTCGTCGGCCTGATGCTCGTTAAAGGTCACGAGGATATAACCGGAAATTCGAGACACGGCATTCACGGAAAAGGCGGCCAAGGCCGCCTTGATGTTATCCATGAGGATATGCTCAAAATGTGCGCGGTTCTTACCCTTCAGTCCAACCTCGTGATAGTGGACCAGGCAGACGCGAGCCGCCATTTAGGCTTCAGCAACCTTGTGGCCGAGCGCCTTCTCGTAACGGGCCTCGTCGTAAGAGATGTCGCCGTCGACAATCTCATCCATAGCCATCGAGATGGTATCGGCACCGGATAGCCCGATGGTGATGTCATCGATGTCCTGGACGGCAAGCACGCGGTTGTGCTGGCCACGCAGCATGCTATTGATGTCGCAGGCGCGCTTGGAGGCAAGCGAAGCAAGCAGGAAGCGGTTGTGATCGGTCTTCTCCAGAAGATCGTCAATGCAAGGCTTTACAACGGACACGGACCTCAGATCCTTTCATGCATATCGAGAACGCGAACGAGCTCATCGGTCGCGCGGTCGAGATCGTCATTTACCACGACGTCGTCGTAGCGGTCGGCAAGGGCAAGCTCATCGGCGGCGTTTGCCATACGCAGCTCAATCGTCTCGGGCGTCTCGGTACCGCGACCGACTAGACGCTCGCGGAGCACCTCAAGCGAAGGCGGCTTGATAAAGATCAGCACGGCCTCGGGGAAACGCTCCTTCACCTGCAGGGCACCCTGGACATCGATCTCCAGAATCAGAGACGCGCCCGAGGCGAGCTTGGACTGGACCTCGCTCACCAACGTGCCGTAGCAGTTACCGTGGACCTCGGCCCACTCAACAAACTCACCGTTTGCCACGCGGCGGTCGAACTCCTCGCGCGTCAGAAAAAAGTAGTTGACGCCGTCGACCTCACCTTTGCGTGGTGCTCGCGTGGTAGCCGAAACCGTCAGGCCCAGGTTCGAGCGGCGCTCGCGCACACGAGTGACGAGCGTACCCTTGCCTGCGCCTGACGGTCCAGAAATCACAAAGAGCTTGGAATCCTGAGCGCTCACTTATTTGGTCAGCTGCTCGAGGAGCTGCTCGCGCTGACGGACGCCGAGGCCCTGGACGCGACGGGTAGCGGAGATACCGAGCTCCTCCATGATCTTGGCGGCCTTGGCCTTGCCATAACCAGGGAGAGACTCGATGAGGGTGGAAACCTTCATGCGGGAAGCGATGGGGTCATCGGAGTTGAGCACGGACTCGAGGGACTTCTCGCCCTTCTTGATCTGCTCGCGAAGCTCAGCGCGGGCGTGACGTGCGGCAGCAGCCTTCTCAAGAGCCTGCTTGCGCTGCTCGTCGGTAAGCTGAGGGAGTGCCATTCGTACCTCCAAATAGTTGGGTTATATCTGATTCAATAATTGGCATTTTAGCACGTAGAACGTACAAAATGCCCAATCGCGGGTCCATAGGTTAGACGATACCCGCAAAAAGTGCAATATACTGCGCCCAAAGTTAAGCCCCTGACCTGCGATTCCACACAAAGGATGGGAAAGTTTACGCAGGCACAGGGGCTATTTTGTGCTAATGAGACCCAAAAGTGGTGACTTAGGGGAATCTTTTACGCGACGTTTTCGACCAGCTCGGCGACGATGGCGTCAAAGGCAGCAACCGGATCGTCGGCACCGGTGATGGGACGGCCCACCACAATGTGGCTTGCGCCGCGCTCGATAGCCTGGGAAGGCGTCGCCACGCGAGACTGGTCACCAAGGGCGGCACCCACCGGACGCACACCCGGAGTCACGATCAGGGCATCGGGACCCAGCAGCTCACGCATGTCGTGAGCCTCCATCGGCGAGCACACGATGCCATCGATGCCGTTAGCCTGAGCGAGCTTTGCCAGGCGGGCGGCCTCCTCGGCCACGGGCGACTCGACGCCGATCTCGCTCAAGGCATCCTGATTCATGCTCGTGAGCACGGTGATGGCGACAAGCTTTGCGCGGTCTTCGCGCGCCTCCTCGGCACCCTCGCGGCAGGCAGCGAGCATGGCGCCCGAACCCAAGCCGTGGACCGAAAGCAAGTCGGCACCGGCAAGCGAGGCCGAGCGAGCGGCACCGCGCACCTGATGCGGAATGTCATGGAACTTAAGGTCGAGGAAGACCTTAAAGCCCAGGTCCTTGAACGTCTTGACGATCTCAGGACCCTCGGCGTAATAGAGCGTCATGCCAACCTTGAGCCAGGCGGCATGGCCCGAAAGCTCGTGGGCAAGCTC
Organism: uncultured Collinsella sp.; assembly: GCA_905211615.1. Classification (GTDB taxonomy): domain Bacteria; phylum Actinomycetota; class Coriobacteriia; order Coriobacteriales; family Coriobacteriaceae; genus Collinsella. Next base: position 9,940 of record CAJMBB010000061.1, read on the forward strand.
GAGCGCACGCTCACGGTCGCAGTCGAGAGCGACGATTACGCGGTCGCGGGCATCGGTCTCTAGCATTCGAAAGCACCTACCAGTTCGTTAATGTCCTTCACGCCCTGGGACTCGGCCCAGGCCTCGAGCTCGCGCGCAATCTTGAGCGAAGCGCACGGATCGACGAAGTTGGCCATGTCGACCGACACGCAGGTGGCGCCGGCCAGGATAAACTCGGCCGCATCCTCACCGGTCATGACACCGCCGACGCCGTTGATGGGGATATCGACGGCCTGGGCGACCTCCCAGACCATGCGAACGGCGATGTGGTGGCACAGCGGGCCCGAAAGGCCGCCCTTGAGCTTGGCCACGCGGGACTTGCGGGTATGGACGTCGATGGCCATGCCCTGGATGGAGTTGATGACCGAAAGGCCGTCGGCGCCGGCAGCCTCGAGGGCCTTGGCGATCTCGGCGACGTTGACCGGCGCCATCTTCACGAAAAGCGGCTTATCGGTCACCTTGCGGCAGGCAGCCATAACGGAAGAGGCGCCCTCGGGCGTGGAGCCCATGGCGGCACCGCCGGCGGCGATATTAGGGCAGCTCACGTTGATCTCGTAGCCGGCAGCCCAAGGGCACAGCTCAACATACATCTCGAGTGCGCGGACAAACTCGTCAACGGAGTGGCCGGCAACCTGACAGATGACCTGGCAGCCGTCCTTGGACAGCTGTTCGAGCCACGGACCGGACTCGCGGGCAAAGGCGGCCACGCCGGGGTTCTGAAGGCCCACGGAGTTGATCATACCGCCGGGAATCTCGGCCATGCGGGGCGCGGGGTTGCCGGGCCAGGGCTCGGCAGCGCAACCCTTGGTGGTGATGGCGCCCAGCTGGGAAACATCAAAGAAGTTCTGGAACTGCCAACCGTAGCCAAAGGTACCGGCTGCGGTGTTGATGGGGTTCTGCATCTTGACGCCGCCGAAATCGACGGCCATGTTCACGGTACCCACTAGAAGACCACCACCTTGGAAGCATCGAACACGGGGCCGCACATGCAAGCACCCTTCATACCGTCGACCGTTTCGACATTGCAGGTGTTGCAGGCGCCAAAGCCACAGCTCATCATGCGCTCAAGCGACACCTCGCAGTACGCACCGGCCTCGGCGGCAGCGGCGGCGACTTTCTTCATCATGACGGCGGGGCCGCAG
>CAJMBB010000062.1 GCA_905211615.1 uncultured Collinsella sp.
CTGCCGAGGGTATCGACGCCGAGGTCATCAACATGCACACCATCAAGCCCATCGATGCCGACCTGATCGTCAAGAGCGCCACCAAGACCGGCCACGTCGTGACCGTCGAGGAGCACTCTGTGATCGGTGGCCTGGGTAGCGCCGTTGCCGACGTCCTGTGCGAGCAGTGCCCGACGCCGCTCAAGAAGATCGGCGTCAACGACACCTTCGGTGAGTCTGGCCCGGGTGCCGAGCTCTTGCACAAGTATGGCCTGGACGCCGCCAACATCGTGGCAACCACCAAAGAGTTCTTGGCATAAGGCAAGGCGGATCTCAAGGACTGCTTCGCCAGAACTATAAAACTGCTTCGCCAGTACTATGGAAACCCGGCAGGGGCGCTCTCTTGGAGAGCGCCCCTGTTTCAGTTGCGGTGAAATAAGGACTGTTTTGCCAGCCTAAAGGCTCAATTAATCCGTATTTCACCGCAACTTTCGAAGGCGTTCCCGCTTGTGTTGGCGCCGTCACGTCGACCGATTGCCGCTTGGCACAGTGCGGCAACATCGGGGGCGTCGTCGCCTTTATATGCCATGGCGAGTAGGGCGGCATCATAGATTTCGTCGTTGGTCATATCGCCGGCATCGATGGGGCAGAAGGTGAGTATCGAATCCTGCTCAGCGAGCTCGGCGAGATTGATCGTTTCGCCTGCGGCAAAGACATCGTCGAGGACGAGCGTCGCGCTCGTACAGGGAATTTGATAAATCTTGCCATCGGTGGCGATGGGGGAACCTGCCGCCTCGAGCGTGTACACACCTTGAATGAGACTGATACCGGAACCGTCGGAGGCGACGAACTCAACCTTGTTGACCGTTGTCCCGTCGACAGTCTTGCCCGTAATGTGTATCGGGACACGTGAGGCCCCGCTATCGGTATCCCAACCTGCGGCAGAGATGTTGAGCACAATAGCATGCTCCGAATGAGCCGATATAAAACAAGACAATGCTTGCCGCAAATGAAGACCCAAACAACTGCCGCCGACAATGGCAATTGCCAACATGCAGGTAAGAGCAACCGCAATGTGATTCCGAGGCTTTACCCGAATTGCAGAATTAGTCGACATGCCATGGATGGCAACCCCACATGTTGTGCAATACCTCACGCCATTGCGCAACTCAGCACCACAATAAGGACAATTCATACCAGCTCCCACAACCATAGACGTTCCTATCGAGGCCAATGTAAATCGATGATTCAAATTCGAGTTGCGCAACAATTCGCCTTAATTGAAGTCGCGGTGAAATAGGGACTGATTAGACATTTTAACTGGTAAAACAGTCCCTATTTCACCGCAACTTATGAAGACGCCCCTCAAGCACGGTCCCATCAGGGAAAAGGGCACATATCGGCAAAGTGCAATTCAGACCCTTCCAACTTTGTATATGCAGCACTCCAAGATAAACGCGGCGAACCCTTAGTTATCGCAGGCCGGACACAGGGTTACTTTCCAAATCTTTCCGCAGGACGGAGGAGCCCCCGCCGCACGTAGTGCGCAGCGGGGGCTCCGACATGTCCGAGGACGATTTGGAAAGTAACCCTGTGTCCGGCCGGAGGGACCCAAACACGGCCATGCTTCTTATGTGCAGCAAAGCTAATGCTGCTAAAATACTAAGCGCTCATGTAGTTTAAACGCACGACGATAAGGAGCACCAGTGGGTAACCACTTCCGTACCTCCGGTGCGGGCGATGATGCCCCCAAGACGCAGGCAGGCGTCCAGGGCAGTCGTTTCGTCACTCCGGATTCAGAGGGCCAGCCTGTTGCTCAGGCCCCCGCTCAGCCGGCAGATCAGGCACAGCCGGCATCCGATCCCTTTGCCTACAATCCAACCAGCGATGTCGCGCTTTCCGGCACGGCGGGTTTTGAGCCCGTTCAGGCCGTGACCGCTCGCGTGGAGCAGCCTCAGGCTGGTGCCGCCACGCCGCAGCCTACCATGGCCGGCATTCCCGACCCCATGGCCCCTGCGACGCCGGCTCCTCAGCCTGCGCAGTCCGGTCTCTTTGCCGCTATTCCCGACCCCACGCAGCCTGCTGCCCCGGTGGTCGAGAGTGATCAGGCGGCCGAGGTCGCAAGCCTCGATAACGCGCTCAACAACCCCGATTTTACGTCGGTGTTTGCGCCCATCGATCCGCAGGCCAGCCGCAAGAAGATGGCCAAGCAGGCCGGTGTCGAGCCCGTTATCCTTATGGAGCATGTCACCAAGATCTATCCGGCACAGCCCAACAAGCCTGCACTCGACGACATCAACATCGAGATCTATCCGGGCGAGTTCGTCTTCCTGGTCGGTCACTCCGGTTCGGGTAAGACCACGCTGCTGTCGACGCTCAACCGCGACGTCAAGCCGACGAGTGGCCGCATCCTGGTTGCCGGTCAGGACCTCATGAAGATCAAGAACCGCAAGGTTCCGTTCCTGCGCCGCCAGATTGGCGCCGTGTTCCAGGACTTTAAGCTTCTGCCGCAAAAGACCGCCTACGAAAACGTGGCGTTTGCCCTGCAGTGCATCGGCAAGCCCAAGGGCGTCATTCGCAGCCAGGTGCCCGAGGTGCTGCGTCTGGTCGGTCTGGCCGATCAGATGGACTCGCTGCCCGACCAGCTTTCCGGTGGCGAGCAGCAGCGCGTTGCCGTCGCCCGCGCTATGGTCAACCGTCCGCCGCTGCTGATTTGCGACGAGCCCACGGGTAACCTTGACCCGGCGATCTCGCTGGGCATCATGAAGCTGCTCGAGCGTATTAACCGCACCGGCACCACCGTGATCGTCGCCACGCACGACCGCGAGATGGTCGATAGCATGCACCGTCGCGTGATCGCCCTCGAGGGCGGCCACGTTATCCGCGACCAGGAGAGGGGAGGTTACGGCAACTATGGCACCAACTAACGTGGGCTACTCCTTCAAAGAGGCAATCAGCCACTTCTTCCGTAACTGGACTACCTCGCTCGGCGCCGTCATCACGATCTTCCTTTCGCTGTTTATCATCGGCCTGTTCATCATGGGCTCCGCGATGCTGAACTCCGTGATCGGCACCGTCGAGGATCAGGTTGTCATCAACGCGTTTATTAGTGATGACGCTGATCAGGCCGATGTTCAGGCTTTTGAGGCCGAACTTAAGACGTGGAATAACGTCAAGTCCGTGACCTATAAGGACAAGGACGACGCGCTGGCCGAGTATACGAGCAAGATGTCGGGCAACGCCGACGCCACCATGAGCGCGCTCGATGGCCAGAACCCGCTGCCGGCTTCCTTCGCTATTGAGATGGACGATCCGTCCAAGGTCGAGAGCACGGCAGAGAAGCTCAAGAAGGATGCCGATTTCCAGAAGATCGCGGATGACGGCGACGTCAACGCGAGCGTGCTGTACGGCCAGGAGGAAGTGAGCCGCCTGTTCCAGGTGACCAACTACATCCGCATCGCCGCTGTGGTGCTCGTTGGCCTTCTGACCTTTATCGCATTCATCTTCATCAACAACACGATTCGCCTGTCCATTACGGCGCGTCGTCGTGAGATTGCGATTATGCGTCTGGTCGGTGCCAGCAACGGCTTCATTCGTGGCCCGTTTATCACCGAGGGCGTACTGCAGGCCATTTTGGGCTCGCTGCTTTCCATCGGCGTTCTGGAGCTGCTGCGCAATCTGATGATTCCGCGTCTGCAGGAGAGCATCGGCTGGATGTCGTTTGCCCTGCCGATGCAGTACTACCTGGTGACCTATGCTGCGCTGATTCTGGTCGGCGTGATTATCGGTCTCTTTGGTTCTGCCATCGCCATGCGCCGCTACCTGCGCGTGTAGGCATGCCTGGAATTCATCCCTTCCAACGGGTCGTCTCTTATGGGGCGGCCCGTTTTTTGTCCCCTAGGGATCATTTGGGTAGACTCTTGGGATGTAAACGGCAATCGATAGTTAGGAGGCGCCATGGGGCGCAATAACAAGCATAAGCGTGGAGCTCGCAATAAGCGCGGGCCGGTGCGCAGCGAACGCCGTCCGAGCCTGACCGGGCGCGTGCAGCTCCATGAGCACAGTGCCTATGTCATAACCGAGAATGGCGACTACAAGGTCATGGGTCGCGGCAAGCGTGAGATCATGGACGGCGATACCGTTGCCGTGAGCATTAAGAACAACCCGCACGGTGAGCGGCGCGCCGTGATCGAAGGCGTGGTTGAGCGCGCAGCCATAAGCGTGGTGGGTACGTACCAGACCGCCGGTCCGCTCGGTGTGATCGAGCCGCTCGATTCGCGCCTGAAGGCCGACTTCTTCATTCTGCCCGAGGATACCTCGGCAGATCGCCTGGGCGTCCACCCGGGTGATGCCGTTGTCGCGCGCATTTTGACCTACCCGACGCGCCTGGAATCGGGCACTGTGACGATCGAACGCCGCATTGGCGGAGATGACGCGCCCGATTTGGGCGTTCAATATGTGATGGCGCGTTACGGCTATACCGATAGCTATCCCGAGGCCGCGCTAGACGAGGCCGAGGGGCTTTCGCTCGATGTGTCCGCGGCGCTTAAGGACCCGCTCCGCCGCGATCTGCGCGACCGCTTTGTCATCACGATCGACCCGGTCGACGCGCGCGACTTTGACGATGCCATTTCGCTGGAGCGCACGCCCGAGGGTGGCTATAAGCTGGGTGTGCATATCGCCGACGTTTCACACTATGTGGCTTGGGACGGGCATATTGATCTTGAGGCTCGCCATCGCACGACATCGGTGTATCTGGCCGATCGCGTGCTTCCTATGCTGCCCGAACGCCTGTCCTGTGACCTGTGCTCGCTTCGCCCTGACGAGGACCGTCTTGCGTTTACCGTCGATATCGAGCTCGATGCGCAGGGTCGCGTGCGGCATTACGATCCGTACCCCAGCGTGATTCGCTCGCGTGTGCGTATGGACTATGACGGCGCCGAGGCGCTGCTGGTGCGTGCCGGCGCGGTTGAGTATTCGGTGCTGGAGGGTGCGGCCGAGGATGTTGCGGCTGCCGAGACCTCGCGCGAGGAAGCGCTTGAGCGCGGTCTTGCGTGCGAGGAGACCGCTCGCGGCTACAACATCGACCTCGGCGATTTCCTTGTCGCCGCTAACGAACTCGCCGAACTTCGCCGTCGTATTCGTCGCGCCCGCGGCTCAGTCGATTTTGACACGGCCGAGATTCGCGCTCTATTGGATGAGGACGGAGTACCCGTGCAGATTGTGGCGCGTGAGCGTTCGTGTGCCACGTCGCTTATCGAGGAAGCCATGCTGCTCGCCAACGAGTGCGTTGCAGAGTGGCTGGCAGACCGTGATATCGAGGCCTGCTATCGCGTGCATGAGGATCCGAGCCCCGATAGCCTGCACGGTGCCGCCGTTGCGCTGGCGCAGCTAGGCATTATCGACGATCGCCGTGCTGCCGGTATTGCCCTGGGGAGTCCCGATGAGCTGCAGGCTGCAGTCGATGCTGCCGCCGGTACGGCCAACGCACCACTCGTCAACATGCTGCTTCTGCGCAGCATGCAGCGCGCGCTGTACAAGCCGCGCAACGAGGGCCACTTTGCGCTCGCCGCGCCGTGCTACTGTCACTTTACGAGTCCCATCCGTCGCTACCCCGATCTGGTGGTGCACCGCGTGCTCAAACTGCAGTTGGCCTATGAGCAGCTCGGCGGCAAGGACGCCTTGGTCCGTACGCCGCGGTTGATCGGCAAGGGGCGCGAGTCGCTGCCGCGCATTCTGCCGCAGATCTGCCGCGCATGCAGCGATGCCGAGCGCGCGGCAGATGCCGCCAGCCATGCGACGCAAAAGATCAAGATTGCCCAGTACTATGAGGACCGTCTGGGCGAGCGCTATGCCGGAACCGTCTCGTGGATTAGCAGCATGGGCCTCTTTGTGCGCTTGGACCTGACGCAGGTCGAAGGTTTGGTTTCGATCAAGAGCCTGGGCAACGAGTGGTTCGAGTTCGACGAGGACGCGCTAACGCTCACGGGTGCCGACACGGGCACCCGTTACGAGCTGGGGCAGCGCGTGATCATCGAGGTCTCGCGCGTCAATACCACGCGTGGACACCTGGACTTTAAGCTTATCCATTAGCCAAATCCCGACTCATGGTGGAGGAACGGAGGGCGGTCTTTCGGGGCCGCCCTCCGCATTTGAATCGTGGCTACCTTGCCGTCTGCTCGGCCGCCCGCTTACCTGCTATTTGAGAGGTAAAACCTACCAAAATAAACCTGTCCCTTTTTGGCAGGTTTACAAGAAAGCGGGGATGAGATGGCGACGGTGTACGGTTATGCGCGGGTGAGTTCGCGCGATCAGAACCTTAATCGGCAGCTGGATGCGCTGGGCGCCTATGGCGTGGGCTCGGCGAATATTTATGCCGACCATGCGAGCGGCAAGGACTTCGATCGACCGCGTTATCGCGAGCTGCTGCACGTCCTGGGAGACGGGGACGTGCTGGTGGTTCTTTCTATCGACCGACTTGGTCGTAATTACTCCGAGATTCTTGAGGAATGGCGGCGCATTACCAAGGAGCTCGGGGTTGCCATTGTGGTGTTGGACATGCCATTGCTTGACACGCGCGTCAGGGCCAGCGGCGCGCCGGATGTGACCAACACCCTGATTGCCGATATTGTGCTGCAACTGCTGAGCTACGTGGCGCAGGTGGAGCGCGAGAATATCCATCGGCGCCAGGCGGAGGGAATTGCAGCGGCGCGGGCGCGAGGGGTGCGGTTTGGCCGGCCTCGCAAGCCATGCCCTCCTCAGTTTGAGCTGGTGCGCGATAGCTATGAGGCGGGCGATATTACCCGCAGCCAGGCAGCAAAGTGCCTGGGCGTGTGCGTGGGGACGTTCGATCGCTGGATGCGCGAGGCGGGGTAGGGGTTTGCGTCGCTTTGTCGCTTCCTGTTGCGATTCAAATTTTGATACGGTGACAATGCCATTTGGGGCTACACTCGCTGATATTCAAAAAAGGAGGTTGGCCCTTGGCGCGCGTAAAACAAATAATCGGATGGACCGCGATCGTTCTGTTCGCTGCAACGCTGGCGGGCATCTGGGTGCTGACGGAGCAAAATGCGGTGGAGACGTCGTTGCTGAGCGAGTCCACCGCGCGTGTGGTGGAGGGCCAGGCTACGGGCGTTCAGGCTGTCGATGCCACGGGTGAAGCCCAGACGGAGAACGGAATGACCGGGGGCACCGATTCGGCTGCCTCGAATGTCCGGTCTGGCCGACTTGCTTCCATTCGCATGTGGGTGGGCACGAACGTCCGTCGTGTTGCCCATACCGTAGAGTTTTTCTCCGTCGGATTGTTCGCCTCGGTGGTCGTGGTTTGCTTTTCCAGGCGTCCGTGGAGCGTATGCTCCCGTTGCGTGCCCGTATTGCTCTTTTGCGCCGCCTGTTCCGTTGGCGATCAGGTACATAAGATCTTTGTTCCCGGCAGGCATTTCGACGTTATCGATTTAGGATTCGATGCTGCGGGCTATGTCACCGCCATGCTGTTGGTATTGCTGGCGGCGGCGTTGGTGCGCCATGCGACTCGGCCGATCGGCGCCCATGCGAGGCGCTAGCCGGTAACAAACCCGTTTCTGATAATGCGGCCTCGTTGAATTATTTTGTGTCGTGCGTATTTCCGAGCGGTCGGATTTGAGGGGCGAGCGGTAGAACGCTCGCCCTTTGTGCGCCACGATGCGGCACAATGTACCGCAAAAGCTGTTTGTATCCGGTACGAATCGTTCGTTGGTCTTTAATTCTTCTCAACGGAGGTGTTTGAGATGGCAAACGGATTGCTTTTGCGGCTTCGCGAGCGTGAACTCAGCGCGAGCCCGGCGGAACGCAATGTCATCGCATATGTAAGCGCTCATCCGCACGAGGTGGTCGGGTTGTCCGTCCGCGGTCTTGCCGATGTCACGTTCTCCTCGCCCTCGAGCATTTTGCGCTTTTGCAAGCGTTTGGGTTTTGCGGGCTACAAGGAGTTCCAACGCGAACTGATTGCCGAGCTGGCGCTCTTAGGTGACAAGAAAGACGTAGCCCTCGAGGACATCTCCATGGATGACAGCGTCGAACGTATCGTGGGGAAGGTGATGAAAAGCAACGTGCGTACGATCGAGGCGACGGCGCGAACGCTCGATTACACCGTCTTGGAGCGATGTGCGGCCCGTCTTAAGCGGGCACGTGCGGTCAATCTGTTCGGTATTGGTGCCTCTCGTTTGGTCGCGCACGATCTGGCGCAAAAGCTCATGCGTGTCGACAAAGAGTGCCATCTGTACGACGACTGGCATGATCAGCTCTTGTGTGCCAAGAACATGCATGAGGGCGATATGGCAATCGCCTTTAGCTACTCGGGCTTGACGCAAGAGGTGCTGGACTGCACCGCCGAGGCTCAACGTCACAACTGTCCCGTCGTGGCCGTTACCAAAGTAGATGGATCATCCAAGCTTGCCACCATGGCCGATGCCGTGCTCGGCGTCGCTGCGAGTGAACCCTTGGTCCGCAGCGGTGCCATGGCTTCGCGTATGGCCCAGCTTATGGTTGTCGATGCCCTGTACGCTGCTTACGTTGCCAGTGACTACGAACGGGCGACGCATGTCATTAAGCAAAACTACATCGAGAAACAGGAAAGATGAGGTGAATGAAATGCTCGATTTAACAAAATTCACGACCGAACAGCGTAATCAAAGGTCAATGGACCTCGATACGATGACATCGCTGCAAATCGTCACGACGATGAACGATGAGGATCTTCGTGCCGTCCAGTCGGTCACGAAAGTGTTGCCCCAGGTTGCCACAGCAATCGACTGGGCTGCTGAGGCACTCGAGCGCGGCGGGCGCGTCTTTTACATGGGCGCAGGCACCAGCGGTCGTCTGGGCGTACTCGACGCTTCGGAGTGTCCGCCCACGTTTGGCGTGTCACCCGACCTGATTGTCGGGCTCATTGCCGGAGGCGAGACGGCGTTTATCAAGGCTGTCGAAGGTGCCGAAGACAGCGAGGAGCTTGGCGCGAACGACCTGCGAGAGCGTGGACTCTCGGACAAGGATCTTGTCGTTGGCCTGGCGGCAAGCGGTCGTACTCCTTATGTGGTGGGCGGCCTTGCGTACGCCAAGGCAGCTGGGTGCAAGACCATTGCAATTGCGTGCAACCAAGGGTCGAAGATCGGGGAGAGCGCAGATCTTGCCATTGAGCCCGTGCCCGGTCCCGAGGTGCTGACCGGCTCAACGAGGCTCAAGGCGGGAACGGTTCAAAAGCTCATTCTCAACATGATTTCGACCGGTGCCATGGTCAAGATCGGCAAGGTATACCAAAACCTGATGGTCGATGTGCAGCAGACGAACGAGAAGTTGGTGGTGCGCGGCCAGAATATCGTGATGGAGGCGACCGGCTGCACGCGCGAGCGCGCTGTTCAGGCGCTTGCAGATGCCGGCGGCCACGTAAAAACCGCTATTGTCTCGGTACTGCTGGGCTGCGATGCCGAGCAGGCTGCGGTGGCTCTTGAGCGGGCACGAGGCCATGTCCGTGCTGCGGTGAGTGGCCATGAGAAGAGCAATGCCGACGCCCAATAGGTGCGCGGCGTGAGCTGATATGACATCCAGACGAGAGACCCAATACAAGGAGGAGTTATGACGAACAAAGAGCTGGCCCAAAAGCTGTTGGACCTTTTGGGCGGTAAAGACAACGTGCTCGCAAACGCGGCGTGCATGACGCGCCTGCGCGTGACCGTCAAAGACACGGGCAACGTCGACACGGAGGGTATTAAGGCGCTCGACGGCGTGATGGGCCTGGTCGAGGACGACACGATGCAGATCGTGCTGGGTCCGGGCAAGGTGAATAAGGTGCTCGAGGAGTTCTCCAAGCTCACCGGCCTTGCGAAAGGCGTTGCTGATGAGAGCGTGGTTGACGCTGCGGCCACAAACAAAGCCGCGCAGAAGGCCAAGTACGAGTCCAAACCGGTTCAGGCCTTCCTTAAGAAGATTTCCAACGTCTTCGTCGCCCTGCTTCCCGGCATCATTGCGGCTGGCCTCATCAACGGTATCTGCAACGTCATTAACGTCTCGACGGCAGGTGCGCTTGCAGGCGAGTGGTGGTACCAGGGCATTCGTTCCATGGGCTGGGCCCTGTTTGCCTATCTGCCCATCTTGGTGGGCTATAACGCGGCACGTGAGTTTGGTGGCTCTGCTGCGCTGGGCGGCATCGCCGGCATGATGTGTATCGCCAACAGCGCCATGCCCCTGCTTGCGCCTGGCGCGGCTGATCCTGCCACTGCCATTCTGCTGCCGCTCACCAGTGCGCAGTACAACCCCGCAGCGGGCGGCATGATCGCGGCTCTCATCGCTGGCGCATTTTTTGCCTGGATGGAGCGTCAGATTCGCAAGGTTATGCCCAACGCACTCGACACGTTCTTGTCCCCGCTGCTGGTGCTCATCATCGGCGCCTTTGCTCTGATGCTCGTCATCCAGCCGGTTGGCGCATGGCTGACGACTGCCATCTTTAGCGTTTTGACCTTTATCTTCGAGAAGCTGGGCGTCCTGGGCGGCTATATCCTGTCGGCAGGCTTCTTGCCGCTGGTGTCCGTCGGCCTGCATCAGGCGCTCACGCCGATCCACGCTATGCTCAACGATCCCGACGGCGCTACCAAGGGTATCAATTACCTGCTTCCCATCCTTATGATGGCTGGTGGCGGCCAGGTCGGTGCCGGTTTGGCGCTGTACTTTAAGACCAAGAACGCCAAGCTCAAGAAGTACGTCGCAGAGTCCATTCCCGTTGGAATCCTGGGTGTGGGCGAGCCTCTGATGTATGCTGTTACGCTGCCGCTCGTTCGTCCGTTTGTGACGGCCTGCCTGGGTGCCGGATTTGGCGGCGCGCTCGCGGCGCTGCTTCACATCGGCACGGTTTCTCAGGGCGTTTCCGGTCTGTTTGGCCTGCTGATCGTCGTTCCTGGCCAGCAGCTCGGCTACGTTGCCGCTATGCTGCTTGCCTATGCCGCCGGCTTTGTCCTGACGTGGTTCTTTGGCGTCGACGAGCAGAAGATCAACGAGTTCTTTGGCGAGTAGTTTGATATCGCGAGCCGTGTTGCTCAGGGCTCGCGGAGCGCGGCA
>CAJMBB010000063.1 GCA_905211615.1 uncultured Collinsella sp.
TGGAGCGTCTCGCGCTCGAAGGTGACGTTTTCGAGGTCGCGTTTGAGCTCCATCCTGCGGTTGATGTTCTTATCGTGCAGGTTCATGTCGGAGCAGGCCTCGTCGATGAGGTCGATGGCCTTATCGGGCAGGAAGCGATCCTGGATGTAGCGGTTGGAAAGGTTCGCGGCGGCCTCGATAGCACCCTGCGTATAGCGCACATGGTGGTGCTCCTCGTAGCGCGGCTTGAGCGCGGTCAGGATCTTGACCGTGTTCTCGACGCTCGGCTCCTCGACATCGATGGTCTGGAAGCGACGCTCGAAGGCCGGGTCCTTGGTGAGGTACTTGCGGAACTCCTCGGCCGTGGTGGCGCCAATAATCTGGAAGGCACCGCGTGCAAGCACGGGCTTGAGCATAGAGCTCGCGTCGATGGAGCCCTCGGCAGAACCGGCACCGATGATGGTGTGCATCTCGTCGATAAACAGGATGACGTCGTCGGCTTCGGTCGCCTCCTGGATCACGTTCTTGAGGCGCTCCTCAAACTCACCGCGATACTTGGCACCCGCAACGAGGCCCGGCAGGTCGAGCGTCCAGATGTTCTGGTTCATAAGGTTCTCGGGCACGTTGCCGGCAGCGATCTGCTGTGCCAGGCCCTCGACGATGGCCGTCTTGCCCACGCCGGGGTCACCCAGGATAAGCGGGTTGTTCTTGGTGCGGCGCGAAAGAATCTCCATCATGCGCTGGACTTCCTTTTCGCGGCCAATCACGGGATCGAGCTCGGCGTCGCGCGCCTTTTGCGTGAGGTTGGTGGCGAACTGCTTGAGCGTGTCGGTGCCGCTCCCCTTTTGCTGCGAGGCGTCCGAGCCGCTAAAGAACGGCAGGCCCGCACCGGGACGCCCGGCACCGGCACCGGCGAGCGGACGCTTCTTGTCCTGGTCCTTGGCGGTGAGTTTCTCGATGGCCTTTTTAATGGAAGCAGACGACACGCCCAGGCGCATGAGGATGTCCATGGCCATGCCGTTGCCCTCTTCGACGATGCCGATGAGCAGGTGCTCGGTCGACACATACGTCTGGTTGTTCTCGCGCGCCACGCGGAAGGAGCGCTCCATCACGCTGATGACGAGTGGCGTAAAGGCGAGCTTAGCGGCCTCGGTCTCCTCGCTGGGCTCGGGAACGGTGGTCTGGACCTCTTTGAGTGTGTCCATGATGTCGTCGTAGGAGATATCGAGCGAGCGCAGCGCCTCGGCGGCAATGCCCTCGTCCTCCTTGGCAAGCGCGAGCAGCAAGTGCTCGGTGCCCACCTTATTTGAGTGTAGATCGAGCGCCTCTTGCTTGGCCATGGACATGACCTTGCGCGCGCGATCGGTAAAACGGTCTAACATGCTAGTTCCTCTTAGACGAGCTAGTTTTTCAAACGCAAAGCGCCACTCGTGGCGGCGCTTTGGTCTCTTTACCCATATGGAGTATATGTTAACCGCTGGGGCCTTTTCCGCATGCAGCCATACGACAACGTCTACAAAAAAGGAATCGCCAGGTGCGGCGGGCGCTCTAGGTTAGAGGCTGTTGCCTAGCAGGCAGGCTCGGCGTCCATGCTCTCGGCAACGCCATTGACGGCATCGGCAACGGGAGCACCAGGCATGCGCACGAGCTCCATATGCTGCTCTTCAAAGACGGTTCCCATGGGGAAGGCGCGGCGGAAGACAAAACGAGCAACCGGACCGGCCACCAGCAGGTTCCAGGGCAGGGCCATGATAAAGTTGCGCGGAATGTTGACGAGCCACATCATCGGCAGCAGCTGCAGGTTGGCGAGCGGACCACCGGGCATGTGGAACAGGCCTTCACACGCGCCGTAGAGCGACATGATGATGACCATGGGAACGACCATGCAGGAGCTGACAGCGAGCGTCATAGCGAGCGGCGAGCTCTTGCCCGGCGTGACCAGGAATTTAAAGGCAAAGCCCTTGGCGAGGGGGCTGGCAACAAACCAGTCGCAGCACATGGCAAAAACGTAGGCAACGGGGAAGCCGAGCCACGCGGCGGCAATGACCTCGCCGTTGATGGCCCCATGCTGCAGGGCAACGTTGTAGATGCTCATCCAGAGCACCATGCAAAAGCACATAATAAAGGTGAACAGCAGGCTCTCTCGTTTGTTGATAGGCATAAAGGGCGTGGTCCTTTCTGTGTTACGCCGCGGCACAACGCAACAAAAACGGGCGGGCAAGATGGAGCTGTTGGGACTTCATCTCGCCCGCCCGTGGTACGTGCGTCTGCGACTACTTATGTGGTGTAACCAGCCTAGCTCGAAAAGCACATGCTTCGTAAGCGTTGAGTTTATGAAGATGCAGGGCACCAATAATCCCCCGACCCCATATGTTGCGGTGGAATACGGACTGTTTTGACCCTTTAAGCAGCAATTCAGTCCCTATTTCACCGCAACTCATTTGGTGCAAAGTAACCTGTCCCCCTTGCACCAATTAGCTGGTGTGGCGCCAGCGAGGGTCGGTGAGAGTTCTCGCCACGCCCAAGCCAACGGGCAGAAACGCCACGATGAGCACCGCGCGCACAAACCAGCCGAGCATATTGACCGTGTCGAAGGTGCACATGTAATACATCGAGCGATAGAGATACAGGCCCGGCACCATAATGACAATCGAAGGCACCGTGAGGGCGATGCGCGGGTAGGTGAGCTTGACTTCGGCCAAGCTTGCCAGCAGCCCCGATACCAGCGCGCCGATAAACGCTGCCGCCTCGGGAGGCATTCCCGCACTGAGGCCCAGGAAGGGAAGCATCGTCGGCGCATCGACGAGCGTAAGGCGCAAGGTATTGGACACGGCGCCGATCAGCCCAGCTGCCGCGGCCATCTTTACCGGGCTGTTGAACATCACCGAGAAACCGAATACGCCAACGAAGCTCATCACCACGCGCAGGAGCGTAAGGGCAAGCGGCGAAAGGCCGAGCGGGGCAAAATCATCCGGTGCCAGCCCCACACATTCGGCAACCATCCAACCTACGAGGGTCGCCATCACAATAATCGACACAGCATACGAAAGACGCTCAATGCCGCTTCGCATATCGAGCTTAGCGATGTCGAGGCCTGCCGTAATGAGGGGAAAGCCGGGAATCACAAAGAGCATGGCGCCGATATAGCCTTCTTGGTGCGACATTGCCCCCGGTACGACCTGGCCAAGGCCGAGCAATGCCAGCAGATACGAAACGCAAGCGAGCGCAACGCCCGTCGTCAGCGCGCTAAACTGGCCAAGACCCTGCTTGAGAATATGGGAGCGAGCAAAGTTACCGACACCAGCGCCTACGAATGCGCAGGCCATCTCGATAGGGCCGCCGCCGAGCAAAAAGACGAAGGCGCCGCAAGCACAGGCTGCCGCAAGGCCCTGTTGCCAGGGAGAGTAATCGGGCTTTGAGCTCTCAACGGTCCTGAGCATCTCGTGATACTCGTGTACCGTGAAGCGACGACCATAGGTCTCGATTTCCTTGAGGAAACTCTCCATCATCCAAATGCGATGGGTATTGACTCCCGTTGTGGGCAGGCTGACAACCTCGTTAAAGCAGTGGCCATCTTCGATGCAGGTGCACTCAAACGACAGAAGACTCAGGTCGACGTGAATCGTGACGCCCAGTACGGCAGCAACACGATTCATGGTATCGCGCACGCGCCAGGCACCCGTTCCGCTTGCCAGCATAAGCATGCCGGTGCGGCAGATGATGGATGACTTATCGGTGAGCGGCGCATCGACGGCAAGCTCATCGCCTGCCGTCACGATCTGGTGCCAGTCAGTTTTCATATGGAGCGCGCCGGCACGAACGCCGTGGTGCATGGGGGCTCTCGAAAGCAGCGAGTCAAGGCGCGAAGGCTGTGGGGGCTCCGTTAATTCGCCCTCGTCCTCGTCGGGCTCTTCATCGACCAGATCAAATGAGTCAAGCGATGCCGGCTCGCGACGATCGATTAGCTCCTCATCCTCATCATCAAAGTAATTGAACTGATCGAGCATGTCCTCTTCGATTGCACGCTCGCTCACATCGTCCATACAGGGGCTCCCTTCCTACCGACTAACCCCCATCCTAGGCAGCAACAGCTAAAGGAAACATAAAAGAGACGACTGTCATGCGAGCCATGTGCGCAATATCCGTTGGGTAGTCGTTTAAGAACGTCCCCAATGACTACATCGATGTTCTAAGTGTCAACCAAGTCAACGCCGCAGGTAGAGGACGGACAGCGAGCGACGTCCAGGGCGAACAAGTTGGCATGAAAAAGGCAAGGCATAGACCTTCTGGTCATGCCTTGCCTTTTGAATGACAAATTGTCGCCCTGGGCGGCGCGCAGCGTCAACTGGTTACGCGGGTTGGTAAACCCGCGTAACCCCCTAGTACATCTTTGCGCCGGCGGGGATGGAGGCGTCGAGCTGGATCAGGTTGAGACGCTCCTCACCATCCTCCTCGTGGATAGCGCTGATGAGCATGCCGCAGCTGGGAATGCCCATCATCTTGCGCGGAGGCAGGTTGGTGATGGCGAGCAGAGTCTTGCCGACCAGGTCCTCGGGCTCATAATAACCGTGAATGCCGGAGAGGATGGTGCGTTCGGTACCGGTACCGTCGTCGAGCGTAAAGTTCAGCAGCTTCTTGGACTTCTTGACGGCCTCGCATGCCTTGACCTTCACAGCGCGGAAATCGCTCTTGGAGAAGGTATCAAAGTCGACGAACTCCTCAAACAGCGGCTCAACGGCGATCTTGGAGTAATCGAGCGTGGGCTTAAGCGACTTAACGAACGGGCTCGCGGCGTTGCCGGCCTCTGCAGCCTTGGCGGCAGCGGCACCGGACTGGAAACCCTTCTCGGGCTTCATGTGCGGGAACAGCAGGACATCGCGAATAGAAGCCTGATTAGTAAGCAGCATGACCACGCGGTCGATACCAATGCCAATGCCGCCCGCGGGAGGCATACCGTACTCGAGGGCGCGCACGTAGTCCTCGTCATACTCCATGGCCTCATCGTCGCCGCCGGCCTTCTCGGCCATCTGGGCAGCAAAGCGCTCAGCCTGGTCGACCGGGTCGTTGAGCTCGGAGAATGCGTTGGCGTACTCGTGGCCGGCGATGACCAGCTCAAAGCGGTGGGTCAAACGCGGGTCGTCCTCAAAACGCTTGGCAAGCGGGCTGACCTCGATGGGGTAATCGCACACGAACGTGGGGTTGACGATGGTGTCCTCGCCCAGCTCATCGTAAATCTCGGCGATGATCTTGCCAGCAGTCCACTCGGGCTTGATCTCCAGGCCCTTCTCGCGCGCGGCGGCAGCAAGCTCCTCGACCGGCGTGTCGATGGTGACCTGCTTGCCGAGCACGTCGGAGACGATGTCGGTCATGGGACGGCTGGCCCACTCACCAGAAAGGTCGATGGTCTGGCCCTGGTACTCGATGACCTCGGGGTTGCCGATGGCCTTGTTGGCAGCCTTGATGACACCCTGGGCGAGTGCCTTCATGCCCTCGAGGTCGGAGAAGGCACGGTAGGCCTCCATCGTGGTGAACTCGGGGTTGTGGGTAAGGTCCATGCCCTCGTTACGGAAGATGCGGCCGATCTCGAACACGCGCTCAAAACCACCGACAATGCAGCGCTTGAGGTGCAGCTCGGTGGCAATACGCAGGTAGCACTCCTGATCGAGCGCGTTGAAGTGGGTAATGAACGGCTTGGCAGTAGCGCCGCCCTGGATGGTCTGCAGGATGGGGGTCTCGACCTCCATGTAGCCGTCGGACTCCATAAAGCGACGGAAGGTGGAGAGAATCTGCGAACGCTTGCGGAAGGTCTCGCGGACATCGTCGTTGGCGATCAGGTCGACGTAGCGCTGACGATAACGGGTCTCCTTGTCGGAAAGACCGTGGAACTTCTCGGGCAGCGGACGAACGGCCTTGGCAAGCAGGGTCGCGCTCTTAGGGGCAACGGAGAGCTGGCCGCGCTGGGTGCGCACAACCACGCCGGTCACGCCCAGGATGTCGCCCAGGTCGAGGGACTTGAGCGTATTCCATGCAGCCTCGTCCATGTCGTTGATGCGGCAGAACAGCTGAATCTCGGCAGTCGCATCGCGCACGACGATGAACATGATCTTGCCCTGACCGCGCTTGGCGACCACGCGGCCGGCGATCTTCACGACGTCCTCGGTGTCCTCGCCATCGGCAAGCTCGGCGTACTTAGCCTCGATATCGGCAACGTAGTCCTCAAGCTCAGAGTGCTCGGGATAGGGGTTCTGGCCCGCCTCGAACAGGGCGGCGCGCTTGGCCAGGCGGGTGGCGCGCTCGTCGTTGAGCGTCGATGCCTGATCTGCGGCGTTCTGGTTCTCTGCCATAAGTTAGCTCCTCAAACTAAAACGCTCCCCAGGATTCGGTCCCAGGGAGCGAAAACATACCTTTACGCGGGACCGTGGTCTAGCGTGCAATCTTGGCGATGGTGTAGACGCGAGTCTTGCCGGAAGGCGTAACGACCTCGACGGAGTCGCCCTCGCCGTGACCGATGATGGCGTGGCCGACCGGAGACTCGTTGGAAATCTTGTGCTCGAGCGAGTTGGTCTCGGTGGTACCGACGAGCGTGACTTCCATGACCTCACCGTTGGGATCAATCAGAGAAACGGTGGAACCGATGGAGACGGTCAGATCACCTGTGGTGGCAGCAACCTGAGCGTTGGCAAGGATGGCCTGGATCTCGGCAATACGAGCGGCGTTCTGGGCCTGCTTGTCCTTGGCGGCATCGTACTCGGAGTTCTCCGAAAGGTCGCCGAACGCGCGGGCTTCCTTGATGTCCTCGACGATCTCCTTGGCGTAATCGCCCTCACGCCAAGCGAGCTCCTCGACGAGCTTCTGGCGGCCCTCAGCGGTCAGTACGATCTGGCTTGCGTCCATACGGATATCTCCCCAACTCTGATCAAACAATCAACTGTCAACAAAACGAAAAAGACCGGCTAGCCTGCGGGCAAGCCGGTCAGGTGCTCACCCCAAAGGGATGGGACTACTCTGCGTCCGCGTCGCTGTCCTCTGCCTGCTTCTTCTTGGCAGCAGCGAGCTTGGCCTCGAGCTCAGCGATCTCCTTGTCCTCCTCGGACTGCTCGACCACGACCTCCTCGGCCTGCTTGGTCTCGGCCTTATCGTCGCCCTCCATACCCTCGCGGATATTCTTGACGGTAGAGCCGAGGGACTTGCCGAGCTTCGGCAGGTTCTTGGGCCCGAAGATAATCAGGACAACGACGAGAATAATGATGAGCTCAGGAGCCCTCAGTCCAAACATGTAGACCTCCACAATACAGCGAGACAAGCTCGAATGAGTATACCGCGGGTATCGCGGTATCACAACAATAGCTAAAAAAAGGGACCGCAAGAAGCGGTCCCTCCTCATGCTCTGGTCGGGTTGACTGGATTTGAACCAGCGACCCCTGCGTCCCGAACGCAGTGCTCTACCAAACTGAGCCACAACCCGTTAGCTCGACTATAGTAACAAAGATTTCCGTCGTGTGCTAGAGAAATTTTTACTTCTTTGGCACTTCGATGCGAACCGTGTTGGGAATGAGCTCCGTCGCGCAGGACCACCAGCCGTTTTGCAGGGCAGCGTCGGCAAGCCTTTCGGCCGTGGCGGCGGTGTCGCAAATGGCAAATGAGCAGGCACCCGATCCGCACACATCTACAGCAACGGTGCCGTCCTGTTTACGCAGCCAATCGAGAACCGTTTGAATCTGCGGCTCCATCTGTGCGGAAATGACACCTAGGTTGTTATGGATGAGCGCATATGCCGTCTCGGCATCACCAGCATGCAAGGCAGAAGCTATCGCGCCGGGCTTGTCTGCAGGCACCGGAGCCTCGTCAAAACGTCGATAGGCTTCAATTGTTGAAACGCTTGCCTCGCGCGGCTTGACCAACACGACGGGCGTTGCGGGCAGCGCGGGATACTCAGTTGCCAGCACGTCTCCCCCACCTACGTAGAACGCAAGGCTCGCGTGCAAAAAGAACGGGACGTCAGCACCAATACCCCGCGCAATGTCGTCGAGCGCGGGGTCGGTGCGATCAATTCCCCAGAGCTCCGCCAAGGCGACAATGACCGCGGCCGCGTCCGTCGAGGGGCCGCCCAAGCCGGCGCACAATGGAATGCGCTTCTCAATCGTCACGCAGATGTTTGCCTCGCAACCATAATGCTCGGCCATAGCAACCGCAGCCCGATACGCCGTATTCTTTTGCATGGGAAAATCTGATGCCGGAACCGTCTGGACGGTCAGCGCCTGCGCCGGCGCGACCGTCACGGAATCGGAAAGACCGACGGCTGCCATCAGGGAATCGACCCTGTGGTAGCCGCGGTCATCGCGCTCGGTATGAACCCCCAGGTAGAGGTTAATCTTTGCCGGCGCGGAAAGAGTCAGGGACCGATCGGTCACCGTTAGTGCTCCTCGAGCTGATTGCCGAGCGGGGTAAAAATGTGCTCACCGCTCTCGGGGTCGAACAGCTCGACCTGCCCGGTGAGGACATCGATATACTGGTAGGACTGACGCGACTTGCGGCCGCGACGTTCGTCAACCTCGACGATAAAGACGGCGGGGTGGACGCTCTTGATGGTGCCCATGCGCTCGACGACGCGGGTGCGGCCCATGTTGGCCTTCACCTTGACGCGATCGCCCACCATATCGGTCAGCTTCTCGTGGATGTCGTCGACGTGATTGACTTCCATCTCTTCCATGAACAGGGCCTCCAGAAGGTGCAATTCAAAAAGGGGATAATACCCCTAAGATAGACAAAACTCTAATACTATAGCACCCTGTTGCGACCACGCGCAAGTAGCTAATTTGGCTACTTACAGATTGTCGGTATCGAGGACGATGGTGAATGGGCCGTCGTTGACGAGGTCGACTTTCATATCGGCGCCAAAGATGCCATGCGCCACGTGTTCGACATTTTGACGAACGAGCGTCAGGAAGTACTCGTAGAGCTCGTTGGCGACATCGGGGGCGCCGGCATCCGTAAACGATGGGCGGCGGCCGTGACGGCAATCGGCGAACAGCGTGAACTGCGACACTACGAGAACCTCGCCGTCGACATCGGCAAGTGCCAGGTTGGTCTTGCCGTTCTCGTCCTCGTTAATGCGCAAGCCGCGGAGCTTGCCCCACAGCTTATCGGCCTCGGCGCGCGTGTCGCCGTGGCCCACGCCCAGCAGCACCAGATAGCCGCGCCCAATTTTGCCCACGCACTCGCCGTCGACCGTCACGCCGGCGTTGAGTACGCGCTGCACCACCGCACGCACGGCCTACTCCTCGCCCGTCAGTTTGGCGGACAGATGCTCGAGCGCGTGGAAACGATGGCTGATGGCGTTCTTCTCGTCCGCCGTCAGCTCGGCCATGGTCTTGCCCGGCGTGTCGACCGGCAGGAACAGCGGGTCATAGCCAAAGCCGTGATCGCCGCGGCCCTCGTGTGCGATAACGCCCTCGCAGGCGCCCTCGCCATAGGTGACCAGACCATCCGTGTCGATAAGCGCAACGACGCTCATAAAGCGCGCGGTGCGGTCCTCGTCCGCCACGCCTTCCAGGTTAACGAGAAGCTTGGCGTTGTTGGCGGCATCGTCTCCGTGCACGCCCGCATAGCGCGCGCTATACACGCCCGGCTCGCCGTCAAGCGCGTCGACGACCAAGCCAGAATCGTCGGCGATGGCCATGAGCCCCGTCTCTTCGACGGCAGCCTGCGCCTTGATGATGGCGTTCTCCAAAAACGTCGTGCCGTTTTCCTCGGGGTCCTCAAAATCGCCCAGCTGGCCGAGCGCCACAAAGCGAACCTCGGGCATGACCTTGCCTAAAATGGCCTCGATCTCGGTGAGCTTATGGGCGTTGCCCGTTGCCACGACAATGGTCGCCGCCGGGTCGAGGGTGTCGATGTCGATCTTCTCAAGTGCCATGAGTGGTCTCCTTGTCTCTATAGCAATGCCGCGCCGAGGGCGACGAGGGCCTCCGCCTCTCCCCTCTCAATCAACGGCAGTCTTATACTTCGACGTTTTCCCAGATAAAACCTGCCAAAATAAACCTGTCCCTTTTTGGCAGGTTAGGCGATGGCTTGGCGCTGAAGCTCGATGAGCTCGGCGATGCCTTTGTCGCCCAGGTCGAGCAGGGCGTTGAGGCGCTTACGGTCAAAGGGCGCCTGCTCGCCAGTGCCCTGGAGCTCGATCATCTCACCGGTGTCGGTGGCGACGAGGTTCATGTCGACTTCGGCATGGCTGTCCTCGGAATAATCGAGGTCAAGCAGCGTATTGCCGTCGACAACGCCCATGGAGATTGCAGCCACCTGGCCGGTAAGCGGGATGCGCTCGATCTTGCCCGCCTCGACCCACATGGCGAGGGCGTCGTGCAGCGCCACCCAGGCGCCGGTGATGCTCGCTGTACGCGTGCCGCCATCGGCCTGAATCACATCGCAGTCGACGGTGACGGTGTACTCGCCGAGCGCCTTCATGTTGACGACGGTACGCAGGCTGCGGCCAATGAGGCGCTCGATCTCCATGGAGCGACCCTTGCGGTTGGCGTGCTCGCGCTTGCAGCGCTTGCCGGTCGACGCCGGCAGCATGGCGTATTCCGCGGTCACCCAGCCGACCTTAGCTCCCTTTCGCCAGCCCGGCACGCCCTCCTCGATTGTGGCGGCGCACAACACGCGCGTGTCACCGAACTCGGCAAAACACGAGCCGTGGGCGTGCTTCATGACGCCACGGGTGAGCTTAACGGGGCGCAACTCGTTGGCGGCGCGACCGTTGGCGCGGTTGACCTGCATGTACTCCATAGAAAAATCCTTTCGGCAAAAGGTGTGGCGAAGGCTCTGACGGCGGCCTTACATCTATTTCAGCTCATCGATATCGATATGCTCAATGCTCTTGAGCGGCTGACCAAAGATAAAGCTGCCCGCCACCGCAAACTCGGCAATGTTATCGGCCGTCGTGGCAAAACGATGCTGCGGCTCGGCGGCGACGC
>CAJMBB010000064.1 GCA_905211615.1 uncultured Collinsella sp.
GGGCTAACTGCTCCGCCGGCCTTTTTTAAAGGAGCGTTGAAGCGTGAAAACGGGTATTTCGATTTATCTTTCCAGCCCTCTGCAGGATATTGAGCGGACGATTGAGCGTGGTGCCGCGGCGGGTGCGCGCTATGCGTTCACCTCGCTGCATATTCCCGAGGATGGGGGAGCGACGTATGCTGATAAGGTCCGTCATGTACTGTCGCTGCTTTCCGCCCGCGGCATTGCGCTCATTGCCGATGTGGGGCCTCGCACGTGCGATTTGCTCGGGCTTGAGCGCATCGAGGACCTGCGCGATCTGGGGTTGGAATACCTTCGTTTGGACTATGGCTTTAGCGCCCAACGGGTCGCGGAGCTGTCCGGTGTATTTCGCATTGTGGTCAATGCATCGACAGTGAGTTCTGATGAAATCGCATCGTGGCGTGAGGCCGGTGCCGATGTGACTCGTTTTGCCGCCTGCCACAATTTTTACCCCAAGCCTTATACCGGTTTAGCTCTGGAGGACATTGCTCGGGTGAATCTTCGTCTTGCGGCGCTTGGATTCGAAATCATGGCTTTTGTGCCGGGCGATGCTAACGTTCGCGGGCCGGTGTTCGAGGGACTGCCGACGGTCGAGGCGCAGCGCGGTCGCGCGTCAAAGGTTGCTCTCAATATGCTTGAGCTTGCGCATGGCGCCGATTGCGACATTGTGTTGGTCGGCGACCCCGATCTATCCGATGCGGGCTGGGCGCAGTTTGCTCAAGTTTCCGCCGGATACGTGGACCTGCAATGTGAGCTTGAGCCCGGTTATGCCTATGTGCGCGGGCAGATTCATCACGACCGGCCCGACTCGAGCGTCCTCATCTTTAGGTCTCAGGAGTCACGTACGACGCATAAGCCGGATTCCGTGCCGACGGATGCCGGAGCCGGCCTGCCGCGAAAGGCGGGGTCGATCGCTGTGAGCAATAGCGGATATGGGCGCTACGAAGGCGAGCTTGAGATTGCGCGGGTCGATCTTCCCGGTGACGAGCGCATGAACGTTGCGGGCCATATCACGCCCGAGGCAATGGAGCTGCTGCCGTTCATCAAACGCGGATTCGGGGTACGGTTCGTTTAGCGTGTGACCTGTGGGCTACAATTGGCCCATCATACGAAGGCGCCTCGTGTGGCGTGTGCCTGCGTTGGCCGATCTATATTCGGAGGATTCCCATGACCGTACTGTTTGTTGAATATCCCAAGTGCTCGACCTGTAAGAAGGCCAAGGCATGGCTGGACGAACATGGGGTAGAGTATATCGACCGCGATATCGTTTTGGACAATCCCACGGCTGATGAGCTTGCGACCTGGATTGCTCGCTCGGGGCTGCCGGTGCGGCGCTTCTTTAATTCGTCGGGCATGAAATATCGAGAGCTGGGCCTGAAGGCGCGTCTGGATGCGGGCATGACGGATCGGGAGTGCTACGAGCTGCTGGCGACCGACGGCATGCTGGTCAAGCGTCCGCTGCTGGTGGGCGACGACTTTGCGATTCCTGGCTTTAGGGAAGCGGCTTGGGCCGAGGCGTTGCTGTAGCGGCTCCGGAAAGTGCGACCCGTTTTGAGTGATCGGGGTGGGATGTGTTTTCCATCGGCGGGCTCGCTCGGCTCAATCCTCGAGCTGTGCCCATTCGTGCGGATCGTAGACCTTTACGTGCTTGTTGGGCTTGCCGCTCCAGTACTCCTCGTCCATAAAGGGCAGATATGCCTGAACGCCGGGGCAGATAAAGGGAATCCGCTGCTGTTGCAGTCGCTCGCGCTGGCGCTGCTCCAGGTGCGCCTCGGATATGACGGTCGGCATACCGGATAGCTCGACGAGGCTTGCCTGGATTCGCTTAAGGTCGGGGAGTCCCGCGTGCCATGACACCCGCATGATCAAAAAGGATGCACGGCGGTATTTTGCCTGCATCACCGTGATGGCGGGGCGCAGTGTGGGATGGATTTTGTCCCGTTCGGGCCAAAGGTCAGCAGTGATCTCGAGGCCCAGGGTCTCCCATAGGTAATCAAGCTCTTCGTCCATGGCGCCTCGATATCTACGTGATCATTGATACTTCGATTGTGTTGCCTGGTGCTATCGTTTTCACGGTAGAATCTGCCAACGGTTGACGGCTACCGCTCGCGGCGTTTTGCCCTTCGTGTACAGCGGTTGGCTTCACAGGTCCTTCACGGGTTGGACTAAATTAGGCCAATTTGACTGAATTTCAAAAAAGTCAAAATTGGGGCTTGCGTCACGGCGAGACTTCCCGTATATTTCTTTCTTGCGCAAAGGCACAGCCGAGCGCAGCGATGCAGTCATTGGGATGTCGTCTAATGGCAGGACAGCGGATTCTGGTTCCGTCAATGGGGGTTCGACTCCCTCCATCCCAGCCATTGCATTTGCTACATATGGCCCGTTCGTCTAGCGGTTTAGGACGCCGCCCTCTCAAGGCGGAGATCACCAGTTCGAATCTGGTACGGGCTACCAAAATTGAACGCCCGGGCCTCGTAAGAGACCCGGGTTTTGTGTATTGACCGTATATACGGCGCCTGCCGTGTTTCGCTCAGATCGAGGAGTAGCCATGGACCTGCCCATCAGCTTGCAAGACATCACGTATGCCGAGAACTATCTGGCGCAGGGCGACCTGGCTACGGCGACGCCGCTGCTGGAGCGTCTGGTGGAGCTCGCCGAGGAGTATATCGATGCTGAGTGCAAGACGGAGGAGAAGCGCCAATACTTTAGCTTCGATAGCAAGTTTGAGCGCTTGGCCTATCGCCGCGTGGAGAAGGATCCGCGCGAGCTCGTGCAGGTCGAGGTGCCGTTTGACCGCCTGTACTCTGACATGGCGTTTGCCTACATTCGCCAGCAGGATTATGTGAGCGCTCGCAATGCCCTGATGCAGGCTGTGCGTTGGGACCCCATGAACTGCAACTATCGCTTGGATTTGGCCGAGCTGTTCCGCGCACTCGAAGACAAGCAGGAATGGGCATCGCTCTCGTTCTCGGTGCTGGAGCGTGCAAGCGATGGCAAGTGCGCCGCCCGCGCTTACGCCAATCTGGGTCAGTACTTCTTGGAGCCCGAGACCGAGAACATTTCGGCTGCCGTGGGCTGCGCACGTCTGGCGCTGCGCCTGGCGCCCAACGATGCGCATACGACGCGCCTGCTCAACAAGATCCATACTACCTATCCGGATGCCGCCGAGGAGAGCGACGAGCACGTGATGGGCGAGCTGGCGTTGCAGGGCGTTCCGACCTCACCTTCGGCCGAGATTGCCATCTGCCTGATTATGTGCGCGACCGATGCTGCAAGCGACGGCGACAAACAGGAGGCGACGCGCCTGACGGTGCGCGCCCGCGACCTGGTGGGCGAGGAGGCCTGCGCGGCGATTATCAAGCTGGTGCGCGAGAGCGATGCTGAGCTCAATGCCGAGCGCAAGGCAAAGCACACGGGTGTCGACAAGGGCGCTGACGGTGTCAAGGAGGCCGGCGATGCCCAGTAAGCGCGAGCGCAAGCTCATTTCCAAGAATCGCTCGGCACATCACGAGTACTTTATCGATGAGACATTTGAGTGCGGCATTGAACTGAGCGGCACCGAGGTCAAGTCGATTCGCGAGCGTGCCTGTCAGATCACTGACACTTTTGCGCTGATTCGTGGCGGCGAGTGCTGGCTCGTCGGCCTGCATATCCATCCTTATAGCCATGGTGGCGTGTGGAATCGCGATCCCGACCGTCGGCGTCGTCTGCTGCTGCACCGTAAGGAGATCAACTTTCTTGACGGCAAACTTCGCAACCGTGGTTATGCGCTGGTTCCGTTGGAGCTCTACTTTAATACCGACGGCCGCGTAAAGCTGCTGCTGGGTCTGGGTCGCGGCAAGAAGCTCTACGACAAGCGCGAGGACATGGCCAAGCGTGATGTCCAACGCGAGATCGACCGCGCCCTTAAGGAACGCAACCGCTAGGCACTCTGTATAAGTTGCGGTGGAATACGGACTGTTTTGCCTGTTTGAGGGGCTATTCAGTCCCTATTTCACCGCAACTGCGGGCGTCTCATCTTTCTTACTGTTCTGACACATATGTCTCAAAGGCGGCGTCCGTTATGGGTGCCGCCTTTTTTGTGGGTACATACATCCATGAGGTTCCAACCCGAGCTAGGGGAGTGATCGTTATGGACAAAACTGCGTTCTTTACCATGCCGAGTGGCCTGTACGTGGTGAGCGCCGCGGCGGACGGGCTGCGTGCCGGCTGCGTTATCAACACAGCAGTGCAGGTGACATCCGCCCCGCCGCGCATCTCGATTGCCGTGAACAAGGAAAATGTCACGTCCGGCGTAATCGCATCGGCTAAGGCCTTTGCGCTGACCGTGATTGACCAGACCGCCGACATGCTCTATATCGGCAACTTTGGCTTCCGCACCAGCAGCGATTACGACAAGTTTGCCAAGTACGAGACCCACGAGACCGCTCTGGGCATGCCTTATGTGCCCGAGCACGCGGCGGCCTTGTTTAGCTGCCGTTTGATTGATACCGTGGACGTGGGCACGCATCTGCTGTTTATCGGCGAGGTTGAGGATGCCGAGCGCTTGAGCGGCGAGGCCCCGCTGACCTATGACTACTATCACAAGGTCTTGAAGGGCAAGACGCCGCCCAAGGCTTCGTCGTATCAAGGCTAGAAATGTTCTAAAAATACTTGCATTATATTATTGAGAATCTATACTAATAAACGAAGTACATCACCAGTCACGTTCGAGAGGAGAACATCATGGCTGAGGAGAAGAAGACGTATAAGTTTGTGTGCACCGTTTGCGGCTACGAGGTTGAGGTCGACACGCCCGAGCTGCCCGAGGATTACGTGTGCCCGGTGTGCGGCGTCGGCCCCGATGAGTTTGAGCTCGTCGAGGAGTAACTCGTAGACACACGGCGATTAGCCATACAGAGCTCTGTCCAAGGGCCCCGGTCGAATTCTCGGCCGGGGCCCTTTTCTTCCGCCCCCAAGGGATCACGGCTGCTGTTAGCTGATCCTGTCTGTCGTGAGTCCGGCCGACCGTTTGTCTCAATCTGTAACATCTAGCAGTGAAAACGGGGTCTACGTGTTACAGATTGAGACAAACGGAGCTGTCCCTCGGAATGATCTCGATCTGTAACATCTAGACATCAAAAGCGGGTTTAGATGTTACAGATCGAGACGTTTGACTGGGTGGACATGCGGCCTCGTTACATCCCTGTCAACAACACGACATCGAGAATCGTCACGATGACGCCGATCCCTACGAGCAACGCGTTGAGCGGGCGCGAGTTGGCGTATTTGCCCATAACGCGGGGCGAACTGGTGAGTCGTATGAGCACAAAGACCGTAATCGGCAACTGAAGCGACAACAGCGCCTGACTCCAGATGAGACCCTCAAAAGGATTCGGGACGATCAGGCACGCCGCCACTGCGCCGACGAAACAAACCGCCACTCCAATCGATGAGTGCCGGTCGTGGATGTCGTATTCCTCGTCGAACATGCCTGCGGTGATGGTGCCTGCCGCCATGCCTGCCGTCACACTACTCGAGAGGCCCGCAAACAGCAGCGCCACCGCAAAGATTGTCGAGCTTGCTGGGCCCAGAATGGGGGAGAGCGTGGCCGCTGCGACGGCGAGGTCGTCTACGACCATGCCGTGCGCAAAGAAGGTCGTTGCGGCCAGGACGACCATGGCCGAGTTGATTGCCCAGCCCACGCCCATCGAAAAGAACGTGTCGAAGAGCTCGTAGCGCAGACGTTCTTCGATAACTTGCTCGCCTTGGCCTTCGAAGTGCATGGATTGGATGACCTCGGAGTGTAGAAAGAGGTTATGGGGCATAACGACCGCACCCAGGACACTAACGATAATCGCGGCCGAGCCAGTGGGCATACTGGGCGTGATCCAGCTTATGGCGGCTTGCGGCCAGTCGACCTTGACCAGCGCGAGCTCGGCCAAAAACGAGAGTCCTACCACGCCTACGAAGGCGATAATCCAGCGCTCGGCACGCTTGTAGGAGCTCGTCATGAGCATCGCCATCGATACTGCTGCCACGATGGCGCAGCCGGCACGCACGGGCAGTCCAAAGAGCATCTGGAGCGCAATCGCGCCGCCCAGGATCTCGGCCATGGCGGTGGCGATGGTCGCGAGGTAGGCACTGGCGAGCACCGTGCGCCCAACGAAGCGGGGGAGAAAGCGGGTCGTGGCCTCGGCAAGGCAGGCGCCCGTGGCGATGCCCAAGTGCGCCGCGTTGTGCTGCAGCACGATGAGCATGATCGTGGACAGCGTGACGATCCACAGCAGCGCGTAGCCAAACTGCGAGCCGGCGGCCATGTTGGAGGCCCAGTTGCCCGGATCGATAAAGCCGACGGTCACGAGAAGCCCGGGGCCGATATGCCGTGCAATGTCTAGGCCTCCGTGACCGCCGGTGCGGTGCGAGCCAAAGTGTTGTTTGAGATGGTTGAGCATGGCTGGTTCCTACGTTGGGGTGGCGTGGCGCTGCACTTGGGTTGCGCGGCGCCACGCCCTGGGTTTAGGTTTGGGCTACTTGTGCGCCTTGCCTTGGTTGGCCACGGCGTCGATCTTGGCGGCGATGGTCGCCGGGTCGCCGATGTAGCGCTTGTCGAGGACGTTGAAATCGGCATCGAAGGTGTAGACGAGCGGCACGCCGGTGGGGATGTTGACCTTGAGGATCTCCTCGGGCGTGAGGTGCTCGAACTTCATGACGAGAGAGCGCAGGGAGTTGCCGTGTGCGGCGATGAGTACGCGCTTGCCGGCGAGCATCTGGGGGCGAATCTCGTCTTCGAAATAAGGCCAGGCACGGGCTATCGTGTCCTTGAGGCACTCGGTGTAGGGCAGCTGGTCGGGTGCGACATCACGGTATTGCTCCTGGGTGTGGGGATCGCGCGCGTCGTTCGGCTCGAGTGCCGGCGGGCAGATATCGAAGGAGCGGCGCCAGATGAGCACCTGTTCGTCGCCGTGCTCCGCCGCGGCATCGGCCTTGTTGAGACCCTGCAACGCGCCGTAGTGGCGCTCGTTGAGCTTCCAGGATTTGATGACGGGCAGCCACTCGCGATCCATTTGGCCGAGCACGATGTTGAGGGTGTGGATCGCGCGCTTGAGGCGCGAAGTGTAGCAGACGTCAAAGTCGAAACCGGCTTCTTTGAGGGCTCGACCGCCTGCGGCGGCTTCTTCGCGGCCCGTGTCGGTGAGCTCTACGTCGGTCCAGCCGGTGAACAGGTTGAGTTTGTTCCACTCCGACTCTCCGTGGCGGATAAGGACGAGTTGGATCGTCTGCCGGTCTGTCTGGTTTGCCATAGGGGCCTCCTTAATGTGGCACGGCATGCGTGCCGTTTGTTTGACGCCGCAAAGGATACCCGTTTTAGGCTAAAAAGTTAACCAAGACTAACAAAATTGTTGTATTTGAATAGGATGGTGAAAGGGGGGTTACCGAAATGTCTTAATCTGTAACAAATAGGGATGGAAATTGGGTCTTCCTGTTACAGATTGAGATGTTTGAAGCGGTGAGCTTGCAGGCCGAACTTGGGGCCTATGTTGTCGCCCTTGAGGTCGGCGGTGTCCACTCGTAGGGCGTGCGTTACGCGATTGTTTCGAAACGGGTGGGAAACACAACAGGCCGGCGATGCTCCTAGTATGCCTATTCAACTGACTGTCTAAATATCTAGGGGAGGATCGCGATGCAGGCAGATTCCGCTCAGCAGCAGGGCCTTTATCGCCCCGAATTCGACCACGATGCATGTGGCATCGGCGCGCTCGCCGATATCAACGGCGAGCGCCATCACCAGATTCTGGACGATGCGCTGTCCATTCTGGTCAACTTGGAGCACCGCGGCGGCACGGGACTCGAGAAGAATACCGGCGACGGCGCTGGCATTCTGTTCCAGGTTCCGCATCACTTTTTCCGTAAAGAGGCCCAAAAGTGCGGCCAGATTCTGCCGGCAGAGGGCGACTATGGCGTGGCCATGCTGTTCTTCCCACAGGACGACAAGGGCGTAGAGGATGCCCGCCGCGTGTTTGAGGAGGGCTGCGCCGAGGCCGGCGTGCCGCTGCTCTTTTGGCGCGAGGTGCCGGTCGATCCGCACGACCTGGGCGAGACAGCCCGCGCCTGCATGCCTACCATCCTGCAGGCCTTTCTGGGCCGCCCGGACGACACGCCGGCGGGCGACGCCTTCGAGCGCCGTCTGTATGTGTGCCGCCGCACCATCGAGAAGAAGGCCGACGCCGAGTTTGCCCTGCGCGATAAGATCTTCTATGTGTGCTCCATGAGCTCGCGCACTATCGTGTACAAGGGCATGCTGGTCGCCACACAGATGCGCCGCTTCTTCATCGATCTCAACGACGCCGCCGTCAAAACGGCCGTGGCGCTCGTCCACTCGCGCTACTCCACCAACACCACGCCATGTTGGGAGCGTGCGCACCCCAACCGCTTTATCATCCACAACGGCGAGATCAACACCCTCAAGGGCAACGTCAACTGGATTCGCGCCCGCGAGCCCAACCTGTACAGCCCCGTGCTGCAGCACGATCTTGAGCGTGTGATGCCCATCATCAACCGCGAGGGCTCCGACTCCGCGATTCTGGACAACGTGCTCGAGTTCTTGGTCATGAACGGTCGCCCGCTCACGCGTGCCGCGTCCATGCTGCTGCCCGAGCCGTGGGACCACAACGACAATCTGAGCGAGGAACGCCGCGCCTACGACGCCTACCAGTCCATGCTCATGGAGCCCTGGGACGGCCCTGCCGCCATCGCCTTTACCGACGGTCGCACGCTGGGTGCCGCCCTCGACCGTAACGGCCTGCGTCCCGCCCGCTACTATGTGACGCGCGACGGTCGCTTTATGCTGGCAAGCGAGGTGGGCACCATCGAGGTGAGCCCCGAGAACATCCTGACGAGCGGCTGTCTGGGGCCGGGCCAGATGCTCGAGGTCGATTTTGCCCGCGGCCGCGTGATCTACAATGACGAGCTGCGCGCCCGCTATGCCAAGGAAAAGCCCTACCGCGACTGGATTGCCGAGGAGACGCTGACCGTCGACGCGCTTGATGAGCCCGTTGCGGCAACGCCCGCCGAGGACGCCGAGGTACCTGCCACCGTGCGTATGGCCAAACTCGGTTACCACTGGGATGACATTGACGAGGTCGTGCGTCCCATGGCCCAGCAGGGCAAGGCGCCGCTCGCCTCGATGGGCATCGATGCGCCGCTGGCCTGCCTGTCCAAGAAGACGCGTTCGTTCTTTGACTACTTCTATCAGTTGTTCGCTCAGGTCACAAACCCGCCCATCGACGCCCTACGCGAGCATATGGTCACCTCGACCACACTCTACCTGGGCAACCACGGCAACCTGCTCGAGGATTCCCGCACGGCCTGCCAGCTGGTGCGCTTGGAGCGCCCGTTGCTGAGCGAGGAGGAGTTCGACCGCATCTGCGCCATCGACCGCGTGGGCTTTAAGACCCGCCGGTTCCGTGCCGTGTACCGCCGCGACGCGGGTGAGGGCGCGCTGCAGGCTGCGCTCAAGCAGCTTGCCGAAGACGTCGAGGCTGCGGTTCGCGATGGCGTGAACATCGTGGTGCTGAGCGACCGTGCCGCTGCGGGCGAGGTGCCCGTGCCGTCGCTGCTCGCCGTGGGCTGCGTGCACAACCACCTGATCCGCGCCGGCGTGCGTACCTTTGCCGACATCGTGGTGGAGTGTGGCGACGCCGTGTCTCCGCATGACTTTGCGGCGCTAGTGGGCTACTCTGCGAGCGGCATCTATCCGTACAACGCGCATGCGTGCATCCGCAATCTGGCGGCACGCGGTGACCTGGACGTGACGGCCGAGCAGGGCATCGCCAATTACAACAAGGCCGCGACGGCGGGCATCGTCTCCATCATGTCCAAGATGGGCATCTCCACGGTGCAGAGCTACCACTCCGCGCAGATCTTCGAGGCCGTTGGCTTTACGCCGGAGTTCGTCAACGCGTACTTCGCCGGCACGGTGAGCCGTGTTGGCGGTATGGGTGTCGAGGACGTCGAACGCGAGCAAAATGAGCGCTATGACGCCGCTCTCGCTATCCTTAAGAGCCCGGCTCCCGATCAGCTGCCCACGTTGGGCCTGACCAAGTGGCGCCCGCTCGGCGGCGAGGATCACCTCATCGATCCGCAGACTGTCTGCCGTGAGGACAGCTACGACACCTTTAAGGAGTACAGCGCCCGCCTGCACCGCACCGGCCGTGCCGTGCGCCTGCGCGACCTGCTGGACTTTGATGCCAGCGGCCGCACTCCG
Organism: uncultured Collinsella sp.; assembly: GCA_905211615.1. Taxonomy (GTDB): domain Bacteria; phylum Actinomycetota; class Coriobacteriia; order Coriobacteriales; family Coriobacteriaceae; genus Collinsella. The sequence continues at coordinate 10,268 of CAJMBB010000064.1, forward strand.
GTGGCACTCGACGAGGTCGAGCCCGCGCTCAACATCGTCCGCCGCTTTAACACCGGCGCCATGTCGTACGGCTCCATCAGCAAGGAAGCACACGAGTGCATGGCCATCGCCATGAACCGCCTGCATGGCCGTTCCAACTCCGGCGAGGGCGGCGAGGATCCGCGCCGCGAGACCCCGCTGGCTAACGGTGACTCCAAGAACTCCGCGATCAAGCAGGTGGCAAGTGCGCGCTTTGGCGTGACGAGCCGCTACCTGTGCAGCGCCTTCGAGATTCAAATCAAGATGGCCCAGGGCGCCAAGCCCGGCGAGGGCGGTCACCTGCCCGGCAAGAAGGTCTACCCCTGGATTGCCGAGGTCCGTCAGTCCACGCCCGGCATTGGCCTGATTTCGCCTCCGCCGCACCACGACATCTACTCCATCGAGGACCTTGCACAGCTGATTTATGACCTGAAAAACTCGAATGTGAATGCAAGAATCTCCGTTAAACTGGTATCCGAAGCAGGTGTTGGTACTGTCGCAGCAGGTGTTGCAAAAGCCGGAGCACAGGTTATCCTGATTTCCGGATATGATGGAGGAACGGGAGCAGCACCGAGAAGTTCCATCCACAATGCAGGACTTCCATGGGAGTTAGGCCTTGCCGAGACCCATCAGACGCTGATCAAAAACGG
>CAJMBB010000065.1 GCA_905211615.1 uncultured Collinsella sp.
ACCGCAGGAAGCTTGGATACGCCTAGGCGCGGTCCAAGAAATCGTCCGCACCCCCGATCGGTAAGTTTGTGGCCGACACGCTCGACTGGCACGTTGCCATGTACGGCGCGCTGACCTTTGCCGTTTTGATCTGCGGAGCGCTCGTGGCGTTTATGCCGCGCGCTGGGCAAACCGACGAGCCCGCCACCTTTCGCGAGCAGGCGAGTCTGCTGCGCGAGCCGAGTATCATCACCGGCATGCTTATCTTTTTGTTTGGCGTGGGCTCGGTCTATGTGTTCTACGGCTACGTGACGCCTTATCTTGAGCAGGTGCTGGGCATGGGCACGGTCGAAGCCAGCACCACGCTTATGGCCTACGGCGTGTTCTGCCTGATCTCGAACATCCTGGGCGGATGGATCGATGCGCGCTTTGGCATGAAGGCGCTGCTTGTGACGTTTGTACTGCAGGCTGCGGCGTTACTCGGGCTGTTTGCCGTGGGCGGCACCATGCCGCTCGCGCTGGTCTTTGTCTTTAGCTTGGCGTTGCTCATGTACCTGTTCTCGGTGTCGTGCATCACGCACTTTATGGACGTGGCACGCAGCCGCCATCCCAAGTCGATGGTACTCGCAAGTTCGGTTGAGCCCATGGCGTTTAACGTTGGCATCTCGTTTGGCACCGCAGTGGGCGGCGCCGTGGTAAGCAGCGTTGGCATTGCGCACGTGGGCGCAGTGGGCGCCGCGTTCTCGCTTGTGGCCTGGGCGCTCACGCTGGTGACGATTAAGCTGGCACGTTGGGAGCGCAAGCGGGCGCAGGCGTAGGCGCAGATACGATACTCGAGCTCGATGATGGCGATTGAAAGGAAACCGCATATGCAACGCGTACTGTTTATCTGTTATGGGAACATCTGCCGCTCGACGATGGCTGAGTCCGTGTTTACCAAGCTGGTGCGGCGCGCCGGGCGCGCGGGCGAGTTTGTCATTGATTCCGCTGCGACCTCGACCGAGGAGATTGGCAACCCGCCACATCACGGTACCGTTGCCAAGCTACGCGAGGTCGGGATTCCCGTCGTCGCGCACCGTGCCCGCCAGGTGCGTCGCGCAGAGTATGGCAACTGGGACCACATTGTCTATATGGATGCTGAGAACGCGCGCGGCCTGCGTCGCATCTTTGGCGACGACCCCGACGGCAAGATTACGCGCTTGCTCGATTGGACCGAGCGCCCCGGCGACGTGGCCGACCCCTGGTACACCGGCAACTTCGATGCCACCTACCGCGACGTGCTCGCCGGTTGTACCGCTATGCTCGAGCAGTTATAGGCAAGCGAGCACGCGGACGCACGTGCCACGCCATCGGTAAAAACGAGCGTGGATAATCTCCCACTTTGAGCGTTCGAGTGCGCTCTAAACGGGAGAAAATCCACGCTCGTTATCTCGGTGGGAGAAAATCCACGCTCATGAATGTGGCAAAGGGACTGCCCCTTTGCCACATCCGGGACTGGCCCTAGACCGGCTTGACCTCCAGCTTTATCCCCTCGGCGCAGGAGTCGCCCAAAACATCCGAAAGGGCCCAGGTCGCATATAGCGGCAAATAGAGAACCGCTCCGTTGCGCTCAACGTTGCCTCTCGAGAAAACAATCCCGAGCCTTACGCCATATTCAGCCGTATCAAGCACATGACCGAGCGCAGCGTGCGCGTGGTAATAGGAGCCCGATTTAACCTCGATCGGAACAGCCGTCCCATCCGGTCCATCGACCACAAAGTCCACTTCACCGCGCTTTTTTGTCTGATAGTAGTAAAGCTGGCGATTTTGGGCAGCCAGCTGCTGGGCCACCACGTTTTCGTAAATGCCGCCCAGGTTGGGCTCCTTGCTATCAAGATACGCCGCTTGGGCGACTCCAACGGGGTAGCGCGCCATCAACATGCCCGTATCCGATTGATATAGCTTGAACTGCGATGGCCGTGCCGTCTTGAGCAGGGGCGATTTTGGCTCGGTTACGATATCGGCTTTGAGGGCAACACCGGCATCGACAAGCCATACAAAATCTCGCTGATACTTCTCGTAGTGAGCCTTGGGGTCAATGGAATTGAGCACGAAGCGCTTGTTTTCGCCCTCGAGCATAATAGGGAGCTGATCGTAGATGCTCTGCACCTGAAGGGCTCGCCCGCTTGCATACTTGGAGACATCCCGCCGGTACTGTTCGTTGAGCTCTGACTGTAGCTGACGAACAGAGGCAAGGTCGCCCTGCGTGTCAAGGAAACGCTGCACGACCTCCGGCATTCCGCCGACAACGGTATAGGTCCTGAAGTTTGCCATCATCGCGTCATGAATGTAATCAGGAACGGGCCTCTCGCTGATACACGCGTCACGTATCGTTTGGCGAGCCCCCTCGCTCACCCCGATTGCCCAGCAAAACTCCTCAAAATCGAGCGGGAACATCCTAAGCTCGTGAACATACCCCACGGGATAGGACCTGACGCCCTTGAACTGAGTCCCGAGCATTGACCCCGAAAACGCCCAGCGGCACCTCCCGTCCTCAACAAGGAACTTTGCCATCGTCATGATGTCGGGGGCCTCTTGGACCTCATCGATAAACACGAGCGTTTTGCCTGGTGCAATCGACTTCCCCGAAAGAAGCGTCACCCTGCTGATGAAATCATCGGCATCCCGCGCCTCGAGAAGAGCATCTTTTGCCTGGCGATTTTCCATGAGGTTAAGCTCGATGTAGGTTGCATGGTTGGCTTTGCCAAATGCGCGAATCGAATAGCTTTTGCCGATCTGGCGAGAACCCGTAATGAATAAGGCCTTTTGCTCGGCAGACTTCAGCCAACGCTCCAGCTCTGCCGCTATTTTCCTGCGCAGCATAGGCTCTCCCCTCAGTGTCATCAAATGAAATGCAACGTTTTATACGCTTGATTATCGATGAAACGCAGAATTTTAAGAACCTAAAATCGGATGAAATGCAGAGATTTGAGATTATAAGCAAAAAAGAAGGGACACTACCCGCGAATGTGACAAAGGAACTGTCCCTTTGTCACATTGCGCTCAACTACTCGTCGACGATCTCGGCAAGCCAGACGTTCAGCGTATCGACCTCGGGACAGCAGAACTTTGCCGTACCAGGCTCGTTGCCAGGCACGGTTCCGCCATAGCGCAGGATATCGATATAGGGAAAGCCCACATGGCAGGCCATGGCGCACATCTTGCCGCGATCGCGGTCGAAGTCGAAGACGTCACCCGGCTTGTGCCCGTGATGGCAGCGGCATGTGCCCAGCTGGTCCACGCAGCTAATGCGAATACGTGGGCGCTTGCCGCGCGGGGCACCGAGCGGCTTGTTCTCGCCCGCTGCCTCGGTGCCGCCCTCGCCGGCGCTACTCATGGTCGATCACATCCAGGCAGGCCTCGATGGGCAGGCCGGCGGACTTATCCTCCTGGTCGGCATTGCGCTCGATAAGCTCCGCTACCACGCGCATGGCATCGCTCGTCGCACGCTGCAGGCTCCAACCGGCCATAACGCGGCCGACGAGCACCGCCGAGAACGTGTCGCCCGTGCCCGGGAAGTAGACCGGGATCAGGTCGAAGGGAATCGTGAAGTACTCCCCCGCCACATGGTCGTAACCGATGACGACATTCGCACCGTCGACTACAGCGCTCGTAATGACCACCGACTTGGCGCCCAGGACACGCACGGCATCCACAAGAGCGCGGCCCTCATCGGGCGTGATTTGCTCGGCAATGGGCGTATCGGTGAGTAGGCACGCCTCGGTGTAGTTTGGCACCGCATAGTCGGCGCACTCGAGCAGGCTGCGCATGAGACCGATCGTGGACTCGGGCACGCCGGCGTAGAGCTTGCCGTTGTCGCCCATGATGGGGTCGACGAACACCTTGGTGCCCTTTTGCGCGCGACGGTGGCAGAAGTCCGAAATGATGCGCGTCTCTTCCTCGGTCACGATAAAGCCGGTGGAGATGGCGTCGAACTCAAAGCCGAGCTCCTCCCAGATGGCGAGGCTCTGGCGCACGTACTCGGTGGTGTCATGGATGTAGAACTTGGGATAGTTGAGCGTATCGGACACCAGCGCCGTCGGCAGGTTGTGGATGCGGTAGCCCATATGCGACAGCACCGGCAGCATGGCGGAAAGCGCGACCTTGCCGTAGCCGCACATATCGTTGATCAGCAGCAGCTGAGTGTTCTTCATGAGTGTCTCCCTTGGGTCGGGCGCGGCGCAGCAGCGCCACAGTGCGATTAAGTGTAGCGCAGGGAACGTTGTGAGCGGGCGCTACGGTCGCGAAGAGCGCATTGTTGCGAAAAGGTTTCGGAAATGGGGGGCATAGGCCTTGTGGCCATGCCCGACGATTAAACGTCAGATTGCCGCTTAGGAGCGTTTGCAGCGTCGAGCCGTTACGCGGTTTGGTAAAACCGCGTAACCACTAGTTTGGTACCTTGACATTCATTTCTCATGCTCCTAGATTGGTTAGGCACAAAACAATTCCACTACCTAACTAAAGAAAGGAGCAACACTAATTCATGTGCGATGAACCTCTTAACCTTTGTTCGCACGAGCCCGACGGCGACCCGTCACAGCCGGCGGATGCACCCGAAGCGGTTAGCTCAGAAGACAAGCTTGCCAAGCGCATCCTGAGCGGCCTGGGTTTTTGCGGCCATTACATGCATTTTCATGGCGGAGGCGTGTCCGGCAAGGCGCCCATTATCTGCCTGCTGGCCAAGCAGCCCGGCGGCGAGATGTCGCAGCAGGAACTCGGCATGCACTTTGACCTCAAGCCGGGGTCGCTTTCCGAGATCCTGTCCAAGCTCGAGGTCAACGGCCTCATTGAACGCAGCCGTAACCCCAAGGATCGACGGCAACTCACCATTCGCCTGACCGAAACCGGCCGGGAAAACGCCCGCATCGACCAGGCGGCCCGCATCCGCTTTAGAGAACGGGCCTTTAGCGCGCTCACCCATGACGAGCGCGAGGACCTCGCCGAAATGCTCGATAAAATCCGCGTAACCTGGGAGGAACTGGATGATTAAAACCCTCATGGGCAGCATCCGCGACTATATGAAAGTCACCGTTGCCACGCCATTGCTCGTGCTTGGCGAGGTGCTCTGCGAGATGCTGATTCCATTTATCACCGCCAACCTGATCGACGCTATCAAAGACGGCGCCACCGTAGCCGAGATGCTCCCCACCGCAGGCTTTTTGGTGCTCATCGCGCTGACGTCGCTTGCTTTTGGCGCCGCTGCCGGCGTTACCTGCAGCCATGCGAGCTGCGGCTTCGCCAAGAATCTGCGTCACGACCTGTTCTACAAGATCCAGACGTTCAGCTTTGCTAACATCGATGAGTTCTCGAGCTCCTCGCTCGTCACGCGCCTGACCACCGACATCAACAACGTTCAGCAGGCCTTTATGATGATCATCCGTATCGCCGTGCGCGCGCCGCTGGTATTGATCTTCGCCTTTACCATGGCGTTTATCATGGGCGGCAGCGTCGCCATGGTCTACCTGGTCATCATTCCGCTGCTGGGCTTTGGACTGTTCTTTATCATCTTTAAGGTGCGCCCCATCTTCTCGCGCGTGTTCCACAAGTACGACGCCCTTAACGAGTCCGTCGAGGAAAACGTCACCGGCATGCGCGTGGTCAAGAGCTATGTGCGCGAAGACTTTGAGAAGGAGAAGTTCGCGACCGCCGCACGCGACGTCCAGATGGACTTCACCCGCGCCGAGAAGCTGCTCGCCTTTAACAACCCCATGATGAACATCTGCGTCAACGGCGCGTTTGTCGTCATCATCTACCTGGGCTCCAAGCTCATCATCACGAGCCAGGGAACGCTGTTCGACGTAGGCCAGCTCTCCTCGATCTTTACCTATGGCTTCCAGATCCTTATGAGCCTGATGCAGCTGTCGATGATCTTTGTCATGGTGACCATGGCCGACGAATCGGCACACCGCATTACCGAGGTGCTGGCCGCCGAGCCCACAATCGCCGATCCCGCCGAGCCCGTGCTCGAGGTTGCCGACGGCTCCATCGACTTTGACCACGTGAGCTTTAAGTATTCCGCGCATGCGAAGCGCCAGGCGCTCGACGATATCGACCTGCACATTAAGAGCGGCGAGACCATCGGCATCATCGGCGGTACCGGCTCGGCCAAGTCCACGCTCGTAAACCTCATCGCCCGCCTGTACGACGCCACCGAGGGCACCGTGCGCGTAGGCGGCATGGACGTGCGCGACTACGACCTGGACGCACTGCGCCACCAGGTCGCCATGGTGCTGCAGAAAAACGTGCTGTTTAGCGGCACCATCGCCGAGAATCTGCGCTGGGGCGACCCGAACGCCACCGACGAGGAAGTCCGCGAGGCGGCACATCTGGCCTGCGCCGATGAGTTTGTCGACGGCTTCCCCAAGGGCTACGACACCTGGATCGAGCAGGGCGGCTCCAATGTCTCGGGCGGTCAGAAGCAGCGCCTGTGCATTGCGCGTGCCCTGCTGCGTCGCCCCAAGATCTTGATCCTGGACGACTCCACCAGCGCCGTCGACACCAAGACCGACGCCAAGATTCGCGCAGGGCTGGCAAGCTATCTGCCTAACACGACCAAGCTCATCATCGCCCAGCGCATTAGCTCCGTGCAGGATGCAGACCGCATCATCGTCATGGAGGGTGGCCGCATCGCGCAGATCGGCAACCATGACGAGCTGCTTAAGACAAGCGAGATCTACCGCGAGACCTTTACCTCGCAAAACAAGATGTCTGCCGAGGGCGAAGGAGCCGTCGAGGCCGACACCGAGGCATCCGCAACGCAAGCTCAGACCCAGGAAGGAGGCGAGGCACATGAGTAAGGCAACGACCGCCGAGCGCGCTCTCAACCGCAAGGGTGGCACCATGTCGCGCCTCATCAAGACGCTCTTTGGCTTCTACCCGGTGCTTTTGTCCCTCGTCGTCGCCGGCGTGGTGCTCTGCGCCATCATCAACTCCATCGGCGCGACCTTCCTTCAGAGCGCCCTGCAGATTATTAGCGAATCGTGGCAGTCGGGCGATTGGGAAGCCGCACAGCCCAAGATCGCACAGCTCGTGACCACCCTCGCCTGCATCTACGGCGTCGGCATCCTATCCTCGCTGTTCTGGAACCGCGCCATGGCCATCGTCACGCAGGGCTCGCTCGAGAAGCTGCGCGAGAAGATGTTCAACCGCATGCAGGACCTGCCGATTCGCTACTTCGACACGCACCAGCGCGGCGACATCATGAGCCACTACACCAACGACATCGACACGCTGCGTCAGATGATCAGCCAGTCGCTGCCCAACCTGCTCATGACGACTATCGTCATCGTCACGGTGTTCTTTATCATGCTGTACTACAGCGTGTGGATGTGCCTGGTCATTGTGGCCGGCGTCGCCTTTATGACCTTTATGACCAAGCTGCTCGGCTCCAACTCCGCGCGCTTCTTCATTGCGCAGCAGACCGAGCTCGGCGTGGTCGAGGGCCATATCGAGGAAGTCATGAACGGCCAGAAGGTCGTCAAGGCATTCTGCCACGAGTCTGCCGCCGAGGCCGATTTTGACGAGCGCAACGAAAAGCTCTTCGAGGTCTCGCAGAAGGCCAACATGTACGCCAACATCCTCATGCCCATCCTTATGAACCTGGGCAACCTGCTCTACGTGCTGGTGGCCCTTGCCGGCGGCATTTTCCTGGCACTGGGCGTGCCCAACCTGAGCATCTCGGGCATGGCGCTGTCCATCGCCGTCGTGGTGCCGTTCCTCAACATGACCAAACAGTTCTGCGGACAGATCGGTCAGATCTCGCAGCAGATCAACGCCGTGGTCATGGGCCTCGCCGGCGCCGACCGTATCTTTGAGCTCATCGACGAGGAGCCCGAAGCCGACGAAGGCTATGTGACGCTCGTCAACGCGCAGGTCAACCCCGATACCTGGCAGCTCGAGGAGGCCGACCACCACACCGGCATGTGGGCGTGGAAACATCCGCACCGTGCAACCGGCGAGGTCGAGTACGTGCCACTGCGTGGCGATCTGGTCATGGACAACGTCGACTTTGGCTACACGCCCGACCACGAGGTGCTGCACGGCGTGTCCGTGTTTGCCAAGCCGGGCCAGAAGGTCGCGTTTGTCGGCGCCACCGGTGCCGGTAAGACGACCATCACCAACCTCATCAACCGTTTCTATGACATCGCCGACGGCAAGATCCGCTACGACGGCATCAACGTCAACAAGATCCGCAAGGCCGATCTGCGCCGCTCGCTGGGCGTGGTGCTGCAGGACGTGAACCTGTTCACCGGCACCGTGATGGATAACATCCGCTACGGCAACCTGGACGCTACCGACGAGGAGTGCATCGCGGCGGCCAAGCTCGCGGGCGCCGACGACTTTATCACCCGCCTGCCCGACGGCTACGACACCATGCTCACCGGCAACGGCGCGCAGCTGTCGCAGGGCCAGCGCCAGCTGATTTCAATCGCACGCGCTGCCGTCGCCGATCCGCCGGCAATGATTCTGGACGAGGCCACGAGCTCCATCGACACCCGCACCGAGGCTATCGTGCAAGCGGGCATGGATAAGCTCATGGAAGGTCGCACGACGTTTGTCATCGCGCACCGCCTGTCCACCGTGCGCAACTCCGACGCGATCATCTGCCTGGACCACGGCCGCATCATCGAGCGCGGCAACCACGACGAGCTGATCGCCAAGCGCGGGTATTACTACCAGCTCTACACCGGAGCGTTTGAGCTGGAGTAGCTCAAAACAGCCCCTACGCGCAGTCTTTTCTCGCAGCCTAAAAAGAAGTGGTGAGGCCCTGGCCGTTTGGCCAGGGCCTCGTTTTGTAAGGGCGGCAAAAGTAGTCAAAAAGCCCCGTCCCAAATGAGCTATTTGAGAAGCTGAGCCATGGCGTTGACAAATTTTTGGACTTGAAGGGTGGGCTCGAGCGGGTAGTGCAGAAAGACCGGCACCTCGCGGCCGCACAGGAACGGCACGCCCACAAAGGCAGGGTGCACGCCCGACCATGCGCCGCAGGTGAGCACCGCGTCGCCCTTTTCCTCGGCTTCGTTAAAGAGCGCAAAGTCGAAGCTATCCACATCGATCACGTCCACGCCGCCGTCGGCCAAAAGGTCGATGCGTAGGCTGTCCATGGCGTCGTTGCCGTGGCGCAGCACGCGCAGACGCATACCCTCCAGGTCGGCAACCGTGATGCGATTCTTGCGCGCCAGCGGGCTCGTGCGCGGCAGGTCGATATAAAACGGCACGTTGACGATGCGGAGCTTTTGGCAGGCGTCGCCCCAGCGCGGGGTCGAAAAACTCGACTGCACTACATCCACCTCGCGGCCCAAGCTGCGCATGACGGATTCGCGCTCGTCATAGAGATCGCTTACCGGCACGATCTCAAATCGCAGCGACGGTTCCAGATCGTGGATGCCCGACCACATCGACAGCGTTTGGCGCCCCGGGCACATCATAGACACGCCCAGGCGCACGGCACCGCCATCGCCCGCCGCGTGTCGGGCACGGCGTAGCGCGTCCTCGGACTGGCGCATGATCGAGCGCGCGTCGTCCACCAGCAGAGCACCCGCCGGCGTCACCTTGACGCCCGAGTGCGAGCGCTCGAACAACGTGATACCAAACTCGGCCTCAAATCCCGACACCTGTTTGACGAGCGCCGGAGTTGACACGCGCAATTTTGCCGCCGCACGCGAGAAGCTCCCCAGCTCCGCGGCGGCCGATATGGCCTCAAGTCGTCGATCGTACACGTCAATCTCCCGTTTCCAGACGTATGGCCATGCACTGCCGAAGGGGGTCTTTTTGGCAGGTCACAGACTCAATATAAGGACACATTGTCTTGCGAGCTATAAACCATTGGTTTACGCCATTCTAACAAATATGCAATTCACCTGCGTAAATGCAAAGCATACGATAACCTGCGAAAACCACGTGGGTCGATTAATGGGAACGACCCACAGGGAGGCACAAGAAGGGAAGTTCCTATGAGCAACTGGCTTAAGCTCGAGGGCGATGTCTGCGCCGTGACCGGTGCACTCGGCGGTATGGGCGTCGAGATTTGCCGCGAGTTCGCCCGCAACGGCGCCAACGTCGTCCTGCTCGACCTGGACGAGGAAAAGGTCAAGGCCGCAGCCGCTGACCTCGCCGCTGAGTTTGGCATCCACGCCGAGGGCTACAAGATGAACGCCACCGACGAGGCCGAGGTTCAGGCTGCCGTCGACGCCACCATCGCCAACTTCGGCCGTGTCGACGTCCTCGTCAACACCGCCGGTATCCTGCGCTTCGCCGCCATGGAGGACCTGTCGCTCTCCGACTGGAACGAGGTCATCAACGTCAACCTCACCGGCTACTTCATCACCTCGCAGCGCTTTGGTCGCGAGATGATCAAGGCCGGCCAGGGTCGCCTGGTGCACATCTCGACCGTCGCCAGCCACTCTCCCGAGACGTTCTCGGGCGCGTACAGCTCCACCAAGGCCGGCGTCAACCTCGACGCGATCGGTCTGATGGGCCGCATCATCAAGCAGACCGCAGAGCTGACAAAGGACAACGACTCCATGGGCTGCTCCAAGCTGGT
>CAJMBB010000066.1 GCA_905211615.1 uncultured Collinsella sp.
CTGTACATGCGAACCTCCAGTCCGGACCGCCCCGCGGTCCAACTTTCTGTCCGCACCCCCTTTTAGGCCCGGTGGCGGCCTCAAAGTGGGAGATTATCCACTCTCGTTCGATATGTGTCCAAAAATCCACGCTCACCCCTCCGGGTTAGTAAATGGCCTATGCGCACTGGCGGGGCTTTCCGCATGCAATCAATATCGTTGTTCGATAAACTGTTCGAATAACGATAGAGTCGATGAGGGTGAGTGTATGTCTAACAGCGTTCAGCGTATGGCCAAAGCGGGCGAAAATATCAGGAAGCTTGGCTTTTGCATGGCAGCCGTTTTTGCAGGGATGCTCGTCGCTTTTGCCGCGTTGGTTGTTTACGTGATCTGGTATGCGGTTGCAAACGTTGCCTCTGTCGATTTTTTCGGCGTCGTGACGCTTCTCGATGGCGGGTGCATCGTTATCCCAAGCGGACTGTGCCTGGCACTCGTCGTGGGTATTTCGCTTGTCGTTCTGTGTGGGATCAGCCGTAACATCTCGCGAGGCGTCTCGCCCTTTACCAAGACGCATGTGCGGCTTATCCGTGTTCTTGCGCTTGCCTTTGCTGTTAACGCCGCGGTTTCGCTTATTGGTGCCTACGGATCGGTCAATCTTACCATTGGTGGGCTGGAGCTTTACGTCGTGCCTCATTCCTTCGTTATTGAGATTTGCCAAGGCGTTGCCTTTGATGCGGGGTCGCTTATCGGCGCGGCTGTCTGTCTGTGTATCTCGGTGATCTGGAGTTATGCCTCGCTGCTCCAAGAGCAGTCTGACGAGCTTGTGTAGGAGGAAGCATGAGCTATCTCATCATCGAGCTTGAGACGCAGCTACTTAAGACCGGAAAGACCAGTGCTGATCTGATTCGTGCCACGGGGCATACTCCGGCTAATATTTCTAAGCTAAGAAACGGAAAAATTAAAGCTATTCGCCTTAAGACGCTTCTCGATATTTGCGATGAACTTGACTGTCAACCGGGAGATATTATTCAGCGCGTGAGCGAGAAAGAGCTTGAGGAGCTTATTGTTGAGCGTGCAAAAAATGTCGTGAGGCAGATGCGGGACGGCGGAGGCAATGAGGCGTTGCTTCCGACATCAGTCTTTGCTGTAGATTTGAGCGACGAGTAGCATAAAGCGAACAACTATAACGAAATATCAGCGTAAAGGGGCCCGTGTCTAACACGGGTTCTTTCTTTTAGATTACCTTGACAAATATGAGTTATCGAAAAACAATAACAACTATGAAAAACGATAAAGGAAAGAAGGAACGATATGAGCGGTTTTGCTATCAAGCAGAACGGGAGGCCGATGAACGCATCAGCGATAAAGTTATCAAAGGTGTCAAAGCGCTACGGGAAACGGCGCGTTTTGCATGACGTTTCCTTCGAGGTGCATCAGTCTGAGCTCCTTGCCCTTGTTGGTGCAAACGGTGCGGGCAAAAGCACGCTTATTAAAATCGTCTTGGGCCTCTGCGAGCCGTCGTCGGGGAGCGTGGAGCTCTTTGGGGGCAAGTCGAAAAAAGAGCTGAGCCTGATGCGGACGCGTGTCGGCTATGTGCCAGATTCCTGCGGAGCATACCAATCCCTCAGTGCGGCTGAGAATCTTCGGATCCGATGTGCGGAATGGGGGCTTGATGCGAATCGTGAGATTCCTCGCGTTTTGAGCCTAGTCGGGCTGGACGTCGAAGAGAAAAAGAGCGTGAACAGTTTTTCTCTGGGAATGAAACGGCGGCTGGATATAGCTACGGCTTTGTTGGGCGACACCGACGTACTAATTTTCGATGAGCCGGCAAATGGATTGGACCCGCTGGGCATCGAGAGTATATGGGCCCTTATCGGTCGATTGAATCGAGAACAGGGTAAGACCATGCTCGTCTCTAGCCATGATTTGGATGAGTTGGCATCAGTTGCAACAAGTTGCGTGTTTATTCATGACGGCGAACTGCTGAAAAAGGAATCGATGGACGTCATAAGGGATGAGGCGTCGTCCCTAAAAGAGTATTACAGGCGCTTGATGAAGGCGGTCTCGCTATGAAGCGGGCGATCCATCCCATAAAGGCAGATATGATGCGTTTGCACAGGATGTTTCCGGCGAAGTTTGGTCTTGCGCTTATTCTGGCGTTCGGCCTTCTCTTCGGTGTCTTTCTAAAAAACGGAACAACGTTGTTCGCCTTTGGCAATAGCGTTTTTGGGGAGGATATTGGTTTCTGCTGGAATGTAATCGATCCTTCTGCACCCGATGAGTCCCTTGTGCGCAGTGCTTTTGCCGGCACGTCTCTGTTCGTTCCGCTCATCGTTTGCCTGGCGATTTTACAGGAGCGCGTCTATGATGAGGGGCACCGAATTTCTTCAGCAAGAGGTCTTACCCGCTTTAATGGGGTCCTAGCACATGTGCTTTCGTTTGCTTTAATAATTGGCGTAGCATATAGTGCGCTTTGCCTTCTTCTTTTTGCAATAGCCATAATACGTGGAGGGCATAACCTCTCGCACGATATGCTAACTGCATTTTTGCCTGCAATGATAGTCAACGCTGTATTGGTGATATCGGTTGCGCTGGAGACGGTGACCATCTATCGGATTACAGACAGCGCTGTATTGAGCGGGGCTGCGATAATTATTGGATTTGTCATGAGCTTGACGCTCTACGGAACCTTCCTTCAGGCGCCCATACCGTCCTTGCGATGGATTTTCCTTCTTCCGGGGCCGTATCTTGGAGTCGGATGTGCCCTTGGGTATAGCGATATGGGTCAGCTGACACTTCTGGGATACGGCGTGGCAGCCAGCTGTCTATCGGTATTGATTTACGCTCTCGTGAGCTTTCGTGCTGGGGGTGTGCTCAATGGCTCGCCAGACTAGAAGATTTCTTCATTCAGAATTGAGGCATGTGAGCAAATGGACGTACGCCTTAATCCTGGTAATTTATGCGTGCATGGTGGTATTGCAGCTTAATTCTTTCCCGATGTGGTTCTGTAGCCTCCGTGAGAACAGTTTCTTGGGCTTTTTCCCAGACCCGACACTTCGGCTATCGGCAGAGGATGTCCTTCTATTTGGTAATGCAGAGGTTTTCCGCGGTCTGCTGTTCAACGTGGCCCCGTTGGCTCATGCATTGTTCTTTCCGTTCATCGCGGCTTGCATTGTGCCGCGCTTTGTCAGTTCGGGCTTTATTGAGGAACCGTGGGGGTTGTCGGAGGCTCGGGGAGGGAAGCGTGTGTGCGCTATCGTTGCGCGAGTGGTGCTGTCTTCTTTTGCCCTTTTGGGCGCATTTATCCTGTCAAGTGTCGTTTTGTACTGTCTTAACTGCGTAATCGTTTTGGATGCTCAGCAGTATTTCAACCTGAATATTTTTTGCTATCGACTTCTTCTGGCGAGTGTCGTCTGCCTTGCATATGTGGTCTCTTGCGTGATTGCTGTTTCCTATTTTGGGTCCGGCTTCGGTCCGATTGGCATGCTGCTGCTTGTCAATGTTGTAGCGATCTACATACAGCTCGGGGCCAATTCCATGCTTCCGCTTCCGTCCTCGATGCTCATGTGGATTTGCGGTGTGACCCCGTTGGGGGACGGCCAATGCGTTTCGATTTTAATTGACTGCCTAATAAACGTAGCAAGCGTTTTTACCATTTGCTTCACTATCGACCGATTGCGGTCGAGATTTATTTGATTGTTTGTGAGGGATAATCATACCGAGCAAACCAAATGCAGGCGGGCGGGCACCGTGGCTGGTGTTCGCCCGCCTGGCATAGGAGGCTTTAACCTGAGTGGTTTGCGGGCTAGCGGGCCTGCTTTACCTTGGCCGCTGCCTCGACAAACGACTTCCACAGGTTAAAGTCGGTCTCGAGCGTCTTCCACGTGTACTCGGGGTGCCATTGCACACCCAAGCAGAACGGCTGGCCTTCGACCTCGATGCACTCGGGAACGCCGTCGGTTGCCTTGGCGACCAAGCGCGTGCTTTTACCCAGACGCTCGACGCAGCAGTGGTGTGCGGAGTTGGTCTGGATCAGCCTGTGCCCGCCAACCGCGCGCTCCAACAGCGAACCCGGCACGACCTCGACGGGATGCACGGGGTCGTTGAGCACGTGGGTGTGGCGCCACTGCGTGCGGCCCTCGCGAGCGCCCAGGCTCGGCACGTCCATGCACAGGGTGCCGCCAGTGGCGACGTTGAGCAGCTGCGTGCCGCGGCAGGTGGTAAAGAGCGGCTTCTTGGCGCGAAGCACCTCGTTAACCAGCTTAAACTCAAAACGGTCGCGAATCTCGCAGCACAGCGTGGGATCGTAAGGACGCTCGTCGCCCCAACGTTTGGGGTTGACGTCCGGGCCGCCGGGGATGGCGATGCCGTCGGCGATATCGACGTAATGACGGATGACCTCAATGTCCTCGGTGATGGACATCTGCAGCGGCAGGCCGCCAGCGGCAAGGATGGCATCGACAAAGACACTTGCGATTTCCTCGTTGGGGGAGAGCATCTCGGTTAAAAACGGCTCTGCCTCTTCCCAGCGCGGCGCGACGAGGATGAGCGGACGGTCGGCGGGGGCGACGTCGACATGCGGGGTGTAGGACGATGAAGTGCGAGTTCCGATCATAGGTGTAACTTTCGAGATTGGATGGTCATGGCGAGCGAACATGGCAATTGGGCTAGTGGCCCTTAATGGAGTTGAGGAAGTCCTGGGCGCGCTTGGTCTGGGGGTGGGCGAAGAACTCGTCGGGCGTGCCGGTTTCCACGATCTGGCCGTCGGCCATAAACACGACGCGGTCGGCCACGCGGCGGGCAAAGTTCATCTCGTGCGTGATGACGATCATCGTCATGCCCTGCTGGGCCAGACGGACCATGACCTCGAGCACCTCGTTGATCATTTCGGGATCGAGGGCGCTCGTGGGCTCGTCAAAGAGCATGGCCTTGGGCTGCATGGCAAGTGAACGGGCGATGGCCACGCGCTGCTGCTGGCCGCCCGAGAGCTGTGCGGGCACCTTATCGGCCTGCTCGGCAACGCCCACGCGGCTCAGCAGGTCCATGGCGCGCTCACGAGCCTCCTCCTTGGACACGCCCAGCACGTCGACCGGCCCCAGCATGACGTTCTGCAGTACGGTCATATGTGCGAACAGGTTGAACTGCTGAAACACCATGCCCAGCTCGGCACGCATGCGGGCAAGGTCCTTGCCTTCCTGCGGCAGGGGCTCGCCCTCGATGAGGATCTCGCCCGAGTCGATGGTTTCCAGGCGGTTGATGGTGCGGCACATGGTCGACTTGCCCGAGCCCGAGGGGCCGATCACAACGACGACCTCGCCGCGATCGACCGACAGATTGATGTCGTTGAGAACGTGCAGGTCGCCATAGTGCTTATCGACGTGCTTGAGCTCAATCAGCGGCTGATTGCCGGTAGAAGAAGTGCTCTGTGCCATGGTGCTCGGCTCCTTATGACTCGAAATGGTAAAGCGTTAGCGGATGATGGTCGCGCCGGTCTTGTGCGAAACGTAGACAGCGGACTTGTTGATCGCGACGTTGATGAGGATATAGATGACCGCGATAACCAGGTAGACCGACACGAGGGCATCGTAGTTGGTAATGAGCACGCGGGCGTTTTGCATGAGGTCGGGGTAACTCACCACGTAGGCGACGGTGGTGTCCTTGACTACGACCACGAGCTGCGAAATCAACGACGGAATGATAAATCGAATAGCCTGCGGCAACACGATTTTAAAGGTGATTTTAGCTTTGGAGAGACCGAGCGCCTGGGCTGCCTCGACCTGACCGCGCGGCACGGCATTGACGCCGGCGCGGAAAATCTCGGCCAGTACGCCGGCTGCGGCGAGCGCGACGGGAAGCGTGAGCATCCAAAACGACGGCAGCGCGATCTTGTACTGGGGCAGCACCAAAAAGAAGAAGTAGATGAACAGCAGGCTCGGCACACCGCGGAAGAAATCGGTGAGCACGCGGCAGACCAGCTGCAGCGGCTTGATGCCGCTGGTGCGGCCGAGCATAAGGGCTAAGCCCAGTGCCAGCGCAATGACGCCGGCGGTGAGTGCGACTTTAACGGTGCCCTCAAAGCCGGCAAGCAAGAACTTCCAGGTGGTGAGGTGCGTAAAGAAATACCAATAGTGGACCGAAAGCTGACCGGTCACATAAAAGCGCTGCAGTACCAGGGTGGCGAGCGCGGCGACAGCAACAAGCGAGATGGCGGTGCCGATGCGAATCTTGGCGCGCATCTTGGGGCCGGGAGCCTCGTAGAGCGCATCGCGCATGGTAAGTGCAGGGGAGGAATGCTTGCTCATCGGAGGATCCTCACCTTCTTATCGATGTAGTTGCCAATGTGGCTCACCACAAAGGCCGTGCCCAGGTAGCCGAGCGCCGAGATAAAGAACGCGGCGACGCCGCCAAGTGAGCGCGTGTTGATATAGCTCACCACGCCGGTGAGCTCCTGCGGTTTAAGCGGCACCTGGCTGCCGAGCGCGGTGGTGAGCATGACGGCGATAAAGAGGTTCGTCATGGGCAATACACTTGAGCGCAGTGCCTGCGGAATCACGATCTTGGCGAGGATGCGATTAAAGCTCATGCCGAGCGAACGGGCAGCTTCGACCTGACCGACGCCGACGGTGTTGATGCCGCTCATAAAGTTCTCGGAGCCAAAGGCCGAGCCCAAAAGGACCGTGGCGACGATAACGCAGGTGCGGTAGGGCAGAACGACCTTGAGCGGCGGCAGCGCATAGACGACGATAATGAGCAGCGCGATGCCGGGGATGTTACGGAAGACCTGGACATACAGGTCGCCAAAGACGCGCAGCGGCTTGAGCGGCGACACGCGCATCACGGTGACGGCGACGGCCAGCACCATGGCGATGGCAAACGACTCAAGCGTCATGCCCCAGGTTGCTAGCAGCGCGTCGATATAGTTCTGGCCATAGAGCGACCAGAGCTCGGAGAGACTCATGCGGACCTCCCGCCGATAAGGAAAGGGGCTCCCGCGTGTACGGAAGCCCCGACAACTCAGTGAGGAAACAGTTTACCGCAATAAAGCGCATCATGCGT
The DNA here is from genome assembly GCA_905211615.1 of uncultured Collinsella sp. Classification (GTDB taxonomy): domain Bacteria; phylum Actinomycetota; class Coriobacteriia; order Coriobacteriales; family Coriobacteriaceae; genus Collinsella. Next base: position 7,036 of record CAJMBB010000066.1, read on the forward strand.
TTCCGTATGGTTTCGTTACGGTCGTTACCAGGCTCGCTGCCTAGGCGCCGATTTCGGGCAGCTCGGGAACATTGGTGTCGCCCGTACGGTCGCCGATGCAGATCTGCCACAGCTCGGTCCAGGTGCCGTCGTCCTCGATCTTCTTAAGGAAATCGTTGACAAAGGCGACGCCGTCGGAATCGAGCGGCAGACCGATGCCATAGGGCTCCTTGCTGCCGAAGGGCTTGCCGGCAATCTTGTACTTACCGGGCTCGCGGACCAGGGCGCTCTGCTGCATGTTGTTATCGATGACGTAGGCGTCAACGCGGCCCTGCTGGAGTGCCTGGCGGGCCTCCTCGTCGGTCTTGAACTCCTGCTGGCTGGCCTTGGGAGCGAACTCCTCCAGGATGGCAGGGCCGTTGGAGCCGGACTGGACGGCGACGTTCTTGTCGGCCAGGTCGTCGACGCTCTTGATGTCGTCGTTATCGGCGAGAACCAGGATGGCCTGCTGGGTGTAGTAGTAGGGGCCGGCGAAGGAGACGAGCTTCTTGCGCTCGTCAGTGATGGTGTAGGTGGCAAAGACGGCGTCGACCTGGCCGTTCTGCAGGACGGACTCGCGCGTGTCCGAGGTCACCTGGGTGATCTCGACCTTGTTCTCGCCCAGAATGTAGTTGGACAGGAGCTGTGCGATACCGGCGTCGAAGCCGCGGGTCTGACCGTCTTTCTCGTTGAGGAGGGAGAAGAGCGTAGAGGTCTGAACGCCACCGATCTTAAAGACGCCGGCGTCCTTGACGGCCGTGGCCCAGGTGCTGGCGGCGATGGCGTCGTCATCGGCCTTGGGGCCGTTGTCGACGAGCTTGTCGAACGCCTTGGCGTCGAGCGTGGTGGAAGCCTCGGTATCTTCGGAGCTCTTGGAGGAGCCGACGGCGGAACCCTTGTCGGCCTCGGCACTGGTGTCGGAGCAGCCGGCAAGACCAAGGCCGGCGACGGTTGCGAAGGTGGCGGCGACAAAGCCGCGGCGGTCGAGAACGACCTGCTGGGAGAGGTTCTTGCTCATAGTAGAACACCTTTCTCAATAAAATCCCTAGCGGTTGAGTAGAGTTATACCCTATCGCGCTCAAATGGGTCAACACGAAATAACTCAGAAACATACTTACCTTATGGGTAATTCTACCTACCAAAAAGGGACAGGTTTATTTTGGCAGGTTTTATCTGGGCAAACGTCGATTATTGCAGCTGAAATAGCGTTTTGCAGACGGCATGATCGCTCACAGCGGTCGCTATAATGGCGGCAACGCGACACATATATAAGTAAGGAGATCGCGTATGAACGGTTATTCGTTTTTCGCGCCGACCATGACTTGCTGTTTTGTCTCAATCTGTAACAGGTAGACGAGGAAATGGGTTCTAACTGTTACAGATTGAGATAATCGCGTCGCGAAAATAAAAACCTTCGCAGGGATGCTTTCCTTGCGGAGGTTTTTTACTCGTTGAGTAGTCTCGCGGCTTCGGCGGCCATGTTCTCGACCGTCATGCCGTTCTGAGCGAGCAGCTCGTTGGGGTCGTAGCGGTCGGGGAAGCCCTTGGCGATGCCGAAGGTGCGCGTGCGCAACGGCGTGCATGCCAGATAGCATGCCACGCGCTCGCCCCAGCCGCCGTCCAGGATGCCGTCCTCGAGGGTGACGACAACGCGATGCTCGGCGGCAAGGCTGTCGAGGAACTCGCGGTCGAGCTCGGTTGCAAAGCGCGGGTTGACGAGCGTGGCCTCGATACCGTACTCGGCAGTCAGACGGTTTGCCACGCGCTCGCCCAGCTCAAAGTAATCGCCAAGCGCGAGCACGGCAACGTCGCAACCCTGACGCACCACGTTGTAGCGAACGGCGCTGTAGTCGGCGTCTTCGGCAGGCGCAAGGTCGGGGCGGCTAACCAGGCCAATGCCCGGTACGCGGATCGCCACGGGATGCTCGCGGTGGTCGAGCGACCAGCTCAGCATGGACAGATATTCCTCCATGCAGGCCGGCGCTAAGTAGTGCATGTTGGGAAGACCGCCCAGCATGGAAATATCAAAGAACGAGAGATGCGTCTCGGATGTGGTGCCAAAGATCGACGCTCCAAACACTAGGATGGTTGCGGGGGCGTCGTTGAGGCACAGGTCGTGCCACAGCTCGTCGTAAGCGCGCTGCAAAAACGTGCCGTACACACCAAAGACTGGCTTGGCGCCCGAGCGCGCAAGCGCGGTGGCAAAGGTCACAGCGTGCTCCTCGGCAATGCCCACATCGACGAACTGTTTGCCGGCGGCAGCGCGAAGCTCGGGTGTAAAGCCCATGATGTAGGGCGTGGCGGCCGTGATGCCCACGACCTGCGGATCGCGCTCGATGGCGGCGCTGAGCGTCTCGCCCGTAATGTCGGCATAGGTGCGCGGCGCAGGCTCGCTCGGATGGCCCGGGCAGAGCTTACGCCCAGTCGCCATGTCAAACGGACCCACGTGGTGCCAGCGCTCGGGATCGCTCTGGGCCGGCTCAAAGCCCTTGCCTTTGGCGGTGGAGACGTGGAGCACGATGGGATGATCGATATCGCGCAGTTCCTGCAGCGCGTCGACGAGGGCCAACACATCGTTGCCGGCGTCCAGATAGCGGTAGTCGAGCCCCATCGCGCGGAAAACGTTGCGCTCACAGGTACCGTTGCTGGCACGCAGCTCGGCCAGATTGCGATACAGGCCACCATGGTTCTCGGCAATGGACTGGTCGTTGTCATTGACGACGATGATCAGGTTGCTATCGAGTTCGGCGGCATTGTTAAAGCCCTCAAACGCCAGGCCGCCCGAAAGCGAGCCGTCGCCAATGATGGTGATGACGTTGTACGTATCGCCCGTCAGGTCACGAGCGTGCGCCAGGCCGCAGCCCAGGCTCACCGACGTGGAGGTATGGCCCATGGCGAACAGGTCGTGCTCGGACTCGTCGGGATTGGCAAAGCCAGAAGCCTCGCCATAGCGTGCCGGGTCGATATAAGTGTACGCGCGCCCGGTCAGCGCCTTGTGGGCGTAGGTCTGGTGCGAAACGTCAAAGACAATCTTGTCGATGGGGGAGTTAAACACGCGATGAAGCGCAACCGTAAGCTCAACGACGCCCAGGTTGGGGGCAACGTGCCCGCCGACGGCGGCGGAGCTTTCGAGGATTGCCTGGCGGATCTCGCCGCAGAGCTGCGGGAGCTCGGCGCGATTAAGAGCCTTGACGTCCTCGGGCGTTGTCGTTTGCGTAAGCAGCATCGTTGTGGGTTACTCCATGCGAATCGAGTGCCGGCGCTCCCTCGGCCGGCACAATTGCACAAGACAGTCTCGCACATTTTGGCGTTTGATATGTGACGGCGGCGCGGTAATTCGCCAACTGGCGGGGCAAAACGTTTTGTCCGATGCCATACTGGTAGATCCGATGATGATTTTATTCAATGAGTGCAGGCCGTGGCTTT
>CAJMBB010000067.1 GCA_905211615.1 uncultured Collinsella sp.
GCCCGCTGAGCTGGGCCTATGCCGGAATCTCTCCCACAGAAACCACCGAAGAGCCTTATTTTCTACCATTTCAGTCTGTAAACATGATCGTCTGGAGCTCGATGAAAAGACCCCGTCGCTCGGTTGCCATATCGTTGTTTGTTGCGCTTGCGGTAGCGTGCGCCTTTGTCGTAGCGATAGCTGGCTGCTCCGGGTCGAATGACGGAGCCTCGACGTCTGCATTAGAAGGTCTGGACGCCTCACAAGCCAAAGACGACAACCTTAAGACGCTCAACGTCGGCAGCGACCTCTATCCACCGTTTGTGTATACCGATGAGTACGGCGATATCGTTGGCCTGGATGTCGAGATATTGACCGAGGCTTTGGCCCGCATTGGTTACAAGCCAAAGTACCAGCTGATCGATTGGGAAAAGAAGAAAGAGCTGCTGGCGAGCGGCGAGCTCGATTGCGTCATGGGCAGCTTTAGCATGACGGGTCGCGAAAACGAGTATCGTTGGGCCGGCCCGTACCTTGCGAGCCGCCAGGTGGTCGCGGTCGATCCCCAGAGCGATATCTACACGCTTGCCGATCTTGAGGATAAGGTCGTGGCGGTCCAGTCCACCACCAAGCCCGAGGACATTTTGCTCAATCATACAAATGAAAACGTTCCGCAGATCAAAGAGCTCTACTGCTTTTCGGACCGCTCATACCTGAACCCGGCGCTCGTCGAGGGTCTGGTCGACGCCATCGCCGCGCATGAGTCCTCGCTGCTCACCTACGAAAAAGACTATGGTGTGACGTATCGCATTTTGGATGAGCCACTGCTAGAGGTTGGTTTGGGCACCGCTTTCGATATCAATGATACGCGCGGCATCGACGTTAAACTCACCCGTGCCTACCAAGAAATGCTTGCCGATGGCACCATGGAACGTCTGGTGTCAAAGTACTTTGATGACCCTTCGCCATTTTTGAATATGGAGGGCCTGTCATGATCGATGCGCCCGACCACGCCGCTCAGGAGCGGGGCAATCGTTCGACAGGGGCATGGCTCCTTGTCGCCCTGCTGGGGATAGCGCTCTCGGTTGTTGCCGGCATGATGAGCTACGGCTACACGACAGCTCAGGCCGAGCAGCGCTTTGCCGACGTTGTCGATTACGTGGCGACGCAGAGCCTTTCCTACGATGCATTCAATAGCGCCTATACGACCAAAAACCTGATTCGTGTTATGGAGATCGCCGGAGAGACAGCGCGCGATATGGAGCGCGATGGCTCGGTGGATAACGCCATGCTGGAGCAATATGCCGACCAGTTCAACGTGAGCGCACTGATCGTGACGGACGCATCGGGCAATTTGGTGTCCGAGTCCTCGACGGATGGCGTGGGCTACGAGTCGCTCGCTACGTATCTCAAGGAAGCACCCGTGCTGGAGGTGGCAGCCCATCCGCTTAAGTCCTATACCGCCCGTATCACGCTTGCGGATGATTCGGTCGCAGACATTGGCTGCGTAACCCGGCAGGATGACGAGGACATCGTTGTCGCAGTAAGGCATCAGAGCGCGAAGGCGGTTGCAAGCAATACGCTCAAACTGCAGAGCTTGCTCGGTGGTTATGAGACCATCGACAGCGGCAATATCGTGATCGAAAGCGATGGCAAGGTCGTTGCGACCAATGCCGTTGAACCCACCATATTGGGCGTATTCAATCTGCCTGCGACGGATGTCTTTATTGTCGACGGTATAAAGGATCGATGCCCGCCCGGCAAAGTCCGACTGGTCAACGCCAGCGGCGAGTGGTATTTGGGCACATTTGGAAAAGCGCGCGGGTTCTACGTGTACACCTATGCCTCGGCGCGGCGCTACTTTGAGGTCGTCGCGGCTGTTGCTGCCGGCGTGCTGGTGCTCTACAGCGGTGTTATAGCCGTTGTTGTGATGGTGCGTCGCCGCGCTGATCGTCGACGTTTGACGGACTTGCTGCAGCAGGAGCGCGATTATGGCGACAAGCTGGCAAAGGCGGCGCGTGAGGCCTCGTCTGCCAACTCGGCAAAGACGGAGTTTTTGCGCCGCATGAGCCACGACCTGCGCACGCCCATCAACGGCATTCGCGGCATGGTCGAGGTCGGCGATGCCAATGCGGACGATCTGCAAAAGCAGACTGAGTGCCGCTCAAAAATCTGGACGGCATCGGGACTGCTGCTCGACCTTGCCAACGAGGCCCTGGATATGAGTCGCCTGGAGAGTGGGCAAATCGATCTGAACCTTGTACCCATAAATTTGGTGGCCCTCAACTGTGAAGTGCGCGATATTTTGGAGCGCCAGGCCGAGGAACGTCTTGTGACAATTATCTGCGACCAGCAGACGCTTGATCATCCCTATGCGCGGGTGAGCGTGACGCACCTCAAGCGCTTGTTGCTCAATATTGCCGGCAATGCCGTCAAGTACAACCGCCAGGGCGGCTATGTTCGCCTGGTGTGCCGCGAGGTGGAGCCAGCGGATGGCGTCCCCGTCTATGAATACATGATCGCCGACAACGGTATTGGCATGAGCGAGGAGTTCCAACAGCACCTCTACGAGCCGTTTTGCCGCGAGGAGCAACAGGTGGAAGGTGCCTCATCGGGAACCGGCCTGGGCGCGCCTATCGCAAAACAGTTGGTCGAGCTTATGGGCGGAACCATGAGTTTTACGAGCGTCTTGGGGCAGGGGACGACGTTTACCATCCGCCTGCCGTTCGAGAAATGCAAACGCTCTGAGATTCCTCAGGCAGTGCGCGCGGATGCGGGCGATGGCGATGCGCTCCAGGGCTTGCGTGTTTTGCTCGTAGAGGATAACGATCTGAATGCCGAGATCGCGCAGTTTACACTCAGCCGTGCCGGTGCCGTCGTGACGCATGCTAAGGATGGCGAGTCTGCCGTTGAGGCGTTTGCCGCGAGCGCGCCGTACGAGTACGACGTGGTGTTGATGGACATCATGATGCCCGGTATCGACGGCCTTGAGGCCACACGTCAGATTCGAGCACTCGATCGCGAGGATGCCGCGACTACGCCGATTATCGCCGTGAGTGCCAACGCCTTTGCCGACGACCGCAGGCTTTCGCGTGAGGCGGGCATGGACGCGCACCTGAGTAAACCCGTGAGCTCGCAGGAACTTGTTGAGGCGCTTGCGCACATAGCTGCCGACGCTTTATAAGCATATGGCCCGGTTCCAATGTTGGTTGGAACCGGGCCATATTGCTATTGATGAGGCCTGCTGAGGGACTTACTTTTCTTGAATCTGCTTACCGCAAAGATGCTCAATCGTAATCTCGTAGAGCTGGACGCCCTTAATGTCCTTGGCGATTTCCTCTTCGACTTCTTCGGCAGAAGGGTAATACTTAAGGGCAAGCTGGCGGACTTTGTCCTCGATAAACGCAGGGGTGTCATTCGCCAGGCGACAACGGCCAAAGACGACGGTGCTCATAACGTAGGGAGCCCAGTCGCCGTCCTGGTACCACTCGTTGCCGTAAACGGTAAAGCAGACCTTGTCATCGCGCTTGAGTGCGTCGACCTTGTGGCCAGCCTTGGCGCCATGGAAATAAATCTTGTCGTGCTCGGCGTCAAAGAAGTAGTTGACGGGAATGGCGTACGGGTAGCCATCGTCACCGTTGACGGCAAAGACGCCGCGCTTGCAGGTGGCGAGCAGTTTGCGCGCTTCCTCGTCGGTGATGGCGCGTTTCTTTCGACGTAAGGGCCTAAACATCGTTGGCTTCCTTTCTGGTCGTGCGTGGTTGCTGCAAAAACTATAGCGAAACGGATCCGTTTTTCTTGATGCGGGCGAGTATGTTTTTGAGCTTGTTAAAGTCGAGCGGTTTGGACAGATGGGCGTTCATGCCGGCATCGTGTGCCGCCTGGGCGTCTTCGGCAAAGGCGTTGGCGGTGAGCGCGATGATGGGGATATCGGCTGCATCGACCTTCTCGCTCAGACGAATCGCGCGGGTTGCCTCATAGCCGTCCATGTCCGGCATCATAATGTCCATCAGAATCGCATCGAAGCTGCCGGCGGGATGTGACAGGTACAGATCGACGACTTCGTTGCCGTTGGCGGCGCGGGTGACCACGACGCCCTCGGATTCTAGCAGCGCCTGGGCAATCTCGGCGTTCAATTCGTTGTCTTCGGCGAGCAGCACGTTCATGTTGGCGAGCGAGCAGTCGAGCGTACTCTCAACCGTATTCGCCCGCGCCTGGGGATTCTTGTCGATATCGAGCGGAATTTCCACGTAGAACGTGGTGCCCACATGGAGCTCGCTGGTGACTTCGATGGTGCCGCCCATCAGTTCAATAAGCGACTTGACGATTGGCATGCCCATGCCGGTTCCTTGGAACTTGCTGCGCGCATCGTTACCTTCTTGGGCAAACGGCTCATAGATATGTTTTAAGAATTTGGGAGTCATGCCAATGCCGGTATCCGAAACGCTAAAGCAAAAGAGCGCGCGCCCGTTATCGAGTGGCTTGGTCTTTGAGCTAAAGGTGACGGAGCCGCCGCGCTTGTTGTACTTAATGCTGTTGTCTAACAGGTTGATCATGATCTGTCGGATATGGGTGGGACTGCCGACCATGTATGGCCCCGTGGCGTATGGCAGACTATTGTCCTGCATTGTGATGCCGTTATCGGATGCACGGAGCTTGCACAGAACCAGCGTATTGTCACAGAGCTCTTTGAGGTTAAAAGGCGCATGTTCCAGTGTTATCTTGCGGTCTTCGATTTTGCCCATCTCGAGGATGTCGTTAATCAGCGAGAGCAGGTGATTGGCGGCAACACGAGCCTTGGCGCGGCTTTCGCGGGCGACCTGGATATCGCCTTCCTTCAATTCCTCGATATCGATAAGGCCCAGGATGCCGTTGAGCGGCGTTCGGATGTCGTGGCTCATGCGCGTGAGGAATGCCGTCTTGGCGGCGTTGGCGGCATCGGCTTTTTTGCGCTCGGTTCGAGCGCGCACGAGCGCCCAGATGAGCAGGACGATGCCGACCGACAACATACCGATGAGGGTAGCTGCAATGGCGGTGCGGTTGCGAAAAAGGAATTGAAGCGTGTCTGATTCCTGGGTCGTGTACGACGTGGATGAGTAATTGCTTGCGGAGAGCGATTCTCCGGCATTGATGATGCCCTTGTTGATGATTCCCAGCAGCTCGGGCTTTCCGCGCGAAATCCAGCACGCGAGGTCACAAGTGTCAGGGAGCTCGACCGTTTCGCAGTTCTCGAGATCATAACGGTCGCCGATGGTTTTTGCGCGTGAACTGGGAGCGATGATGCAGTGCGCCGTTCCCTTCCTAAGGGCGTCGAACGCTTCATCGTCGGATTGGTATTCGGTCACGGTCGCTGTGGGGAACAGACTTTCAAGTGCATTTTTGTTGACAAACGATGATTTGGTACAGGCGATGTTCTGAAGGTCTTTGTACAGGTCGCTGCCGGTGTGGATGGCGGTGAGGGATATAGTCCCCAACGATACCGACTGCGCAACGCCCGTTTGCTCGGCAAACCAGTAATCTCGGTATACCGGCAGCGCAACGTCTATGCTTCCCTTTGACAGGGCCTTTGACATCATCTTGTAGCTATCAAAGGGGACGGTTTTGACCGTAATGCCAAATTTATCGTGCAGCGTCGTCGCAAGCGATGCGAGCGAGCCTTCCATTTCGCCGTTTTCGTCTTCGTTGCAGTAGGGGAGTTTGCCCGTAATGTAGCCGAGCGTGATGGTGTTGTTGTTTGCTTTGAGCCAGGAACATTCGGGGCCGTTGAGCGATGATGAACCGCTGTTTTGGGCCGAGTAGTTCGATTTGACTTCGTCGATATAGCGTGGGTTGACGCGGGCGATTGCCGACATGGCGGCATTGATGTCGTCCATCAGGTCGGGGCGGCTTTTGGGGACGGCAAAATAGTAGTCGCTCGAACCAATGTAGAACATAGGGGAGGCGCTGGGCGACGAGGTCGTGTCGTTCATGATGATGGCATCGACCTCGTTGTTTGCGAGTGCGTCAAAGAGGGCACCGCCAGTGTCGATTTCTTTATAGGTGTAGGTAATGCCTTCGTTGGCGAGCCACTGCTGGCCAACGAAGGTTTGCATAACGCCGGGGTTGCAGCCGATGGTAAGGCCTTGGAGCGCTTGGGGGTCACCCTTGGCCAGATCGTCGCGATCGGGTTTGGCGTAGATGTAGTAGCGCTCGGTGCCCTCGGGGTTCGAGGAAAAGAGCAGCTTTTGGGCGCGTTCCTCGGAGTAGGAGATGTTGGGCATGAGGTCGATCTCGCCCGCCTCGAGCATGTCCATAAGCTCGGTGAAGGTGCCGGAGACGTATTCGTACTGCCAGCCGGGTGTGTAGTACGAGAGGGTCTGGAGATACTCGTAACCCCATCCCGAGAGACGCTCGCCGGGGGTGCCGTCCTGGAAGCCCTCGTTGTTGACAAGCCAACCAACGCGGACCGTTTTGACCTGCTGATCGGTATTGGCGGCATAGGCGGGGGCGGGCATGATGGTGCTCAGCACGGCGAGCACGGCAAGCGCGACGGCCAAGGTGCGATATATAACTGAACGAAGGACAGCGGAAGCTCTCACATGCAATCCTAACGAATCGAGACATTACCGCATAAGGATACCAGCTCAGCCTGCCCAGTCGGCAGCTGCACCGCTAAACGGTCCCGCCCGGCAGTCATTGGGGACGTTCTTAAACGGCTAGTCATTGGGGACGTTCTTGTTTGACTAGTCATTTAAGAACGTCCCCAATGACTAGTTCCGTTTGCGGGGGAGGCGTGGGACAATACCGAGCGAATGTGATTGGTTGTCCGTGGAAAGGGTCGCGATGAAAAAGCTCAAGACGCTTGCCGACGTACTGCGACAGGCCGGCTTTGCGCGCATCACGGGGCTGTTTCTTATCTTTTACCTGCTGTGCTCGACGGCCGTCTGGCTGTCCGAGCCCACGACCCTCACGTTTGGCGATGGCCTGTGGTTTAGCTTTGAGACGGTCTCGACCATCGGCTTTGGCGATATTCCGGCCGAGACACCGGTTGCCCGCGCCATTACCGTCGTCTTGAGCGTTATCAGCATCTTCTACATCGCCATGCTCACGGGCGTGGCGGTGAACTACTGCAATACGCTTATCAAGATGCGTCAAAAGGACACCATGGCGCGCTTTATGGATGATCTGGAGCATTTGGAAGAGCTCGATCGCGACCAGCTCGCCGATCTGTCACGCCGCGTGCGCGAATATCGGCGCCGCCAACGCTAGAGCGGGCGCCACGCATCACGATGAGGGGGACTGAATATGAATATCACCGTGTATCTGGGTGCCAGCGTCGGTAATGACCCGGCGTTTCTGCCCGCGCTGCAGGAGCTGGGCAACTGGATTGGCTCCAACGGACACGCGCTGGTATACGGCGGCTCCAAGTCGGGCCTGATGGGTGCGCTTGCCGATAGCGTGCTCGATGCTGGCGGACATGTGACGGGCGTTGAGCCGAGCTTTTTTATCGAGGCCGAGTTTCAGCACGACGGAATCGACGACCTTATCGTGACGAGTGATATGGCCGAGCGCAAAGCCAAGATGATTGAGCTCGGCGATGCATTCATCGCCTTTCCCGGTGGGACGGGCACGCTCGAGGAGATTGCCGAGGTTATGTCCGCGGTGTCGTTGGGGCACCTGAGTGCTCCGTGCATCCTGTATAACCTGGACGGTTACTACAACGACCTCAAGGCGCTGCTCGGGCACATGATTGATAAGGGGCTTTCGAGCCCGAGGCGCCAGCACGGCATCTACTTTGCCAACGATTTGCGCGAGATTGCCTCGATTATCAACGGATAAGTCTTGAGCCTGCCCCATTATGACTCCCAATGGTGCCGTTTGCGGCACAGACGGTTGGCTTGTCTGGGCCACACTCGCTCTACAATAAAACGTAACTATGTCGACTTTGACCGCGGGAGGACCCGATGGATAACCTTGCCAAACCCACAAACCGCGCGCTGTTTTTAGTTAGCGTTGCCGTGACCGGTGCGTTCGCAGGTGCCGCGGTCTGGTTGTTCTTTTTTGCGGTGGAGCACGGTATCGACTATCTATGGACCGAGATTCCGCACGCGCTGGGTGTCGCTTCGCCCGAGCTTGCCAGCGGCCCGTTTGGCTTTTTGCCCTACCCGTTTTTTGTCTGCCTGCTGGGCGGCCTGTTAATCGGTCTGTACGAAAAGATGACAGGCACCAAGACCGATGACCTCAATCAGGTCATGGCCAAGGTCAAGCAAGACGGGCACTACCCGTACGACAACCTGGGCAAGCTTTCGCTCGCGGCATTGCTGCCGCTGCTGTTTGGCGGAAGTATTGGACCAGAGGCCGGCCTGACCGGCGTTATCGCGGGTCTGTGCAGCTGGGTCGGCGACCGTATGCGTCGCTTTGGCGCCGAGTTTAGGGAGCTCACGCTGCTGGGCACCCAGGCTGCCCTGACGGCGCTCTTTACCGCGCCCGTCTTTGGCTTTGTGGCACCGCTCGCTGGTAGCGCCGACGGCCGGGGCGAAGACGCCGACGATGAGCCCGCGTCCAGCGAGATCACCATCAAGCTCCCCAAGGCGCAAAAGACGGTGGTCTACGGCATTGCGATTGCCGGCGGTCTGGGCACCTACCTGCTGCTCGGCCAGCTTGTGGGCGGCGGCATGGGTATGCCGAGGTTCGAGGCTGCCGTGGTGGGCAACCTGGAGCTTACCTGGCTCATCCCTCTGTCGTTGATCGGAACAGTCTGCGGCTGGCTGTACTTTGTCTCTGAGCACGCGAGCGAAGCGCTTGCCCATGCAATAGGGGAGCGTCCTGTCGTCAAGGCCATGCTGGCTGGTCTGGTGCTTGCCGCCTGCGGTACGGCTCTGCCCTTCACCATGTTTGCCGGCGAGACGCAGGCCGACGTGCTCATGGAAACCTATCTGACCATTCCCGCCGGTGTGTTCATCGCGACCGGTCTTGTTAAGGCCATGCTGACCCCCGCCCTTATCAACATGGGCTGGCGTGGCGGTCACTTCTTCCCGGTTATCTTCTCGGGCGTAAGCCTGGGCTATGGCCTGGCCATCCTCACCGGCGCAGATCCGGTCTTTTGCGTCGCCGTCTGCACGGCATCGACGATGGGCACCGTCATGCGCCAGCCGGTCATGGTCGTGGGCCTGCTGCTCATGTGCTTCCCGCTCAAGGGTATCGTCTGCATGATCATCGCTGCCGTCATCGCCGCCGGCATTCCGCTGCCCAAGCCGCTGCGCAAGTAGCACGGTTAATCGTGAGTCAACTCCAGAGGGGTACGAGATGATCCTGTACTTTAGCGCGACGGGGAACAGCGAACATGTGGCGCGTCGCATTGCGGCGGCGGACGACAGGGTTATGTCGATTGAGCGTTTTGATGCCGAGGCCTTTCGCCTTGCCTTGGCGGAAGGTCCCTGCCAACTGGGATTTGTTGCTCCGGTGTATGCCTGGGGTTTGCCGACGCCGATGATCGAGTTTTTGAAGACCGTCGACCTGTCGGATGGCGCCGATGCGAACGGTGGCAAGCAGCCCTATACGTTCTATGTTTCGACGTACGGTTCGACGACCGGCCAATCGGCCAAGTTTGCCTGCGATCTGCTGCGCGAGCGTGAGCTCGAGCTGCATGCGGCGATGAGCGTCAAGATGCCCGATACCTGGACGCCTGTTTTCGACCTATCTGACCCTCAAAAGGTTGAGGGCATCAACAGGGCTGCCGAGGCGCAGATCGATGCTGTGATCGAAGCGGTGCGGGAGCGGCGCACGGGCGACATGATGCGCCATCGCGTGCCCCTGTTTGCATCGTGCGCGTATCACGCGTTTGGGCTGCCGCGCATGCAGCAGACGAGCAAGTTTGCCGTTGATGCTAGCCGTTGCATCGGCTGTGGCCTCTGCGCTAAACGCTGTCCCATGGTGGCAATTGAGATGCGCGACGGTCTTCCCGTGTGGGCAAAACCGGAGTGCGCTGCCTGCCTCCGTTGTCTGCACTGCTGCCCAACGTTTGCCATCTCACGCGGCAAGCGCACGGCCGCCCATGGTCAGTACAGGCATCCCAAGCCAGGTGTGAGGATGTAGCGGCTGCTGGCCGCGCTACTTCCAAACTGCGAGCGCTGCAGTGCCCAGGACGATGAGAGCGAGACCGATGGCGCTGCGTCGTGAGAGTTTTTCGTTGAATGCCAGGCGCGCAAATAGTACCGATACGACAATCGATAGTTTGTCGATCTGCACCACGACGCTCA
>CAJMBB010000068.1 GCA_905211615.1 uncultured Collinsella sp.
GCGCATAAAGAAAGCCTCCCATTTCTCATGTCCAAGAAATGGGAGGCAGTTCACTGTGCCGGGGAGGGCTTTGCGTGACTGCGGGGTAGCACCTCGGACCTATTCCTCAAAACTGAAAAATTTTCGTTTTTGAGGAATAGGATTAAGGCAGCTCGGCCTTTCGCGAGGTATATTCGCTACAGAGCCTATTCCTCAAAACTGAAAATTTTTCGTTTTTGAGGAATAGCGATAAAATACCGCGAGGAGGCCCCAATGAAACTCATCAATAGAACGTCATATATGGACACGTTGACGAGCCTTATTGGCGTGCCGGACATCAAGGTCATCACGGGCATTCGGCGTAGCGGTAAATCAAAATTGCTCGAGGCCCTCCGCGATTACGTGGAGGCAAATCTGTCCAATTCGAATGTCATCCATATCAACTACAACCTCGATGAGTTCGAGGGCCTGCTCGAATATCATGCCCTGCTCGCCTATGTAAAAGAGCATCGAGTGTCCGGCAAGCAAAACTTCCTGCTTATCGACGAGGTTCAGATGTGCGACGGTTTTGAGCGTGCGATCAACAGCCTTCACGCATCCGAGCAGTACGATATCTTCATCACCGGATCGAATGCCTTTTTGCTGTCGAGCGATCTGTCGACGCTCTTTACGGGGCGCACCTTCGAGATCGAGGTTTTCCCATTCTCGTTTGAGGAGTATCGTCTCTATGGCGACGAGGGCGAGGTCGACCGCGACTTCGATGAGTACGCGAGAACCGGCGGTATGTCTGGTTCTTACCCTTATCCACTGCAGGAGCAGCGCTATCAATATCTCTCCAACGTCTTTAAGACGCTCATTGTGAGAGATATCGTGCAGCGGCATAGCGTCAGAAACGAATCGGCACTGCTACGCATTGCCGATTACATGATGGACAACGTTTCCAACATTACGTCGGCGCGCAACATTACGGACGCATTAAATGCGGATGGGTTAAAGATTACGAACAAAACGGTCGGCACGTACATGGGGTACCTGTGCGATGCGTTTGCCTTCTATAAAGTTCGTCGATATGACATTCGCGGCAAGAAATACCTTAAGAGCGGCGAGAAGTATTACCTGGCAGACCACGCGTTCAAATACGCACTGCTCGGTACACGTGATATGGATTGGGGACGCGTATACGAGAACATGGTGGCCATCGAGCTGCTGCGCCGCGGATACGAGGTATACGTCGGTGTGCTCTATAAAAAGGAAATTGACTTTGTAGCAATCAAGCGAAGCGAGAAGCTCTACATTCAGGTGAGCGACGACATCAGCTCGGATAAGACATTTGAACGCGAGATTTCGCCACTGCTGAGCATTGGCGATGCGTATCCCAAGATGATTCTCGCCCGCACGCATCACGAGGCCACGGATCGCGACGGAGTGCATATCGTGGACCTGGCGAGGTGGCTATGCGGCGAGGCGTAGCAGAAAGCCTATTCCTCAAAACTGAATATTTTTCGATTTTGAGGAATAGGCTTGGCGAACGTTTGCGGGGGCTGTGACATCGGGCGTGCTCGACTTAAGCCCCGCCTTACCCCAGCTCCTGCATGCGGCGGTAGATTTCGCAGATACCCTTGATGGTGAGCTGTCCGTCGACCACGTCGAAGGCATCGGTCGAATCGGCGACGATGCTGGCGAGGCCGCCCGTGGCGATAACGGTGGCATCCTCGCGGCCCAGCTCGCGCTTCATGCGCGCGACCAGGCCCTCAGCCATGGCGGCGGCGCCCGTTACGGCGCCCACCTTGATGCACTCCTCGGTATCGCGGCCGATGGCATGCTCGGGCGCCTCGAGCGGCACACTGGCGAGCTTGGCGGCACGGGCGGCAAGCGCGTCCATGGAGATGCGGATGCCCGGCGCGATCGCTCCGCCAATGTAATAACCGTCCTCAGCGATGACGTCGATATTGGTCGCGGTGCCAAAGTCCACCACGATTGCCGGCGCGCCGTAGAAAGTTTCGGCTGCAACGGCGTTGGCGACGCGATCGGCGCCTACGGCTTGGGGACGCGCCGCGCGCAGCTTGGTCACCGCGGCCGTCTGCGGCCCAATGACGATGGCGTCTGCGGCAATGCGGTCGGCCACGGCGTGCCATTCGCGCGAGAGCTGCGGCACCACGCCCGCAAAGGCGATCGCGTCGACCGCGTCGAGCGAAAGGCCGTACATCTTAAAGAAACCCATCAGGCGCACATGGATCTCGTCGGCGGTATAGGAGCGGTCGGTGGGCATGCGCCACGACTGCACCAGCTCGTCTCCGTCAAACAGGCCCATGGCCGTCTGCGTGTTTCCCATATCGATAGCGAGCAGCATGTCTACTCCCGGTGTCGGCATAAAAGGACGCGCACCATTGTATACGTGCCGTCGACGGCGCTCGGCTGCGATTCGTTTACGGTGATAGGGGCTGAGGGGTTTAAATATGAAGGAATTATGCTCTACGAGATTTTCCTTGCCGTTTACCGAACTCCCGCGTAATATTCTTTCTTGCGCACATGAGGCGCCCAGACATTGCGGGGTGGAGCAGTCTGGTAGCTCGCCGGGCTCATAACCCGGAGGTCGTAGGTTCAAATCCTGCCCCCGCGACCAAGAACTTGCAGCTCGTCGGCCTAGCCGGCGAGCTTTTTTGTTATTCCGGGACTGTGTTTTCGGTCCAATTCTCGGCCTCTCAAACAAAATCTCGATCTGTAACATCTAGACCCGATTTGGGCGGCTAGGTGTTACAGATCGAGATGTTTCGGCAGGACGGTCTCCGTTTATCTAAATCTGTAACACGAGGGACGGATTTTGCCGAGTTGTTGTTATAGATTGAGATTATCTAGCAGGCGGGTTTGGTTTGTCTCGATCTGTAACAGTAAGACCCGGTTTTGCCGCGTAACTGTTACAGATTGAGATAAACCGACGGGCCGCCCCGCCCATCCCCATCCACCTGCCGCTACCTGCTGTCCGCCGATTTCCGTTGCGCTGTTGTATTCCCATGCCATATCCTCTAGACAACTACGCGGCATCATCGCCGCCGCGCCTACAAGAGAGGAATGTTCATGACCGCACCTGCATCCAAGCTGCTCCAGCCCATTACGGTTGGCCCCCTTGAGCTCAAGAACCGCATTATGTTCCCGCCGCTGACCACCGGCTACGAGGAACGCGACGGCTCCATTGGCGAGCGCAGCCTGGCTTTTTACGAGCGCTTGGCCCGTGGCGGCGTGAGCTACATCGTCATCGGCGACGTCGCTCCCGTCATGACCGCGAGCCCCACGCCCAAGCTGGCAACCGACGCTCAGATCCCCACGTTTAAGGCCCTGGCCGATGCCGTCCACAAGCACGGTGCCAAGGTCGCGCTGCAGCTGTTCCACCCCGAGTACGACGTGCCCGGTGTCGGCCGCATGGTCATGGGTTCCATGGCCGCCGCCAAGGCCGCGCAGGAGGCCAAGGCCGCCGGCGACGAGGAGACCTTTGCCGCCAAGATGGCCGAGTCCAACGAGATCCGCAACCAGGCATACGCCAAGCTGCACCACGACATGCAGCACTTTGTGAACGAGGCGAGCGTAGAGCAGCTCACCCAGATCAAGGAGGCCATCGCTGCCTCGGCCGCCCGCGCGCAGCAGGCCGGCATCGACGCCATCGAGGTCCACGGCGACCGTCTGGTGGGTTCGCTGTGCTCGGCCATCCTCAACCAGCGCACCGACGAGTACGGTGGCTCGTTCGAGAACCGCGTTCGCTACGCGCTGGAGGTCGTCGCTGCCATTAAGGAAGCCGCGCCGCAGCTGATGGTGGAGTACAAGCTCCCCGTGATTATGGAGAACCCCGACGGCACGCCGCGCGGCAAGGGTGGCCTGCAGCCCGACGAGGCCTGCGAGTTTGCCAAGCTGCTCGAGGGCGCGGGCATCGATATGATCCAGGTCGCACAGGCCAACCACACCGGCAACATGGGCGACACCATTCCGCCCATGGGCGCCATGCCCTACAACTGGACGCTGCCCGTGGCCGAGCGCGTCAAGGCCCTGGTCTCCGTGCCGGTGGCAACCGTCGGCCGTGTGGTCTCGGTCGAGGCCGGTGAGAAGATTCTGGAAGACGGCGCGGCCGACATCGTCGCCTATGGCCGCTCGCTCATGTGCGACCCCGACATTGCGCTCAAGGCCGCCACGGGCGAGCCCATTCGCGAGTGTCTCAACTGCAACAAGGGCTGCGTCGACGCGATTCAAAACCGCAAGTACATCTCGTGCGTGCTCAACGCCGAGAACGGCGACGAGGCGACCATCGCCATTAAGCCGGGCGAGGGCGACAAGAAGATCGCCGTGGTGGGCGGCGGTATTGCCGGCCTGGAGGCCGCGCGCGTGGCGGCCAAGCGCGGCTACGATGTGACCGTCTACGAGGCGAGCGACCATCTGGGCGGCCAGATTGTGCTGGCGGCTGCGCCTCCGCGCAAGGACGAGATCATGCGCTCGGTCGAGTACTACGAGAAGATTCTGCCCCGCCTGGGCGTGAAGGTTGAGCTCAACCGTGCCGCTACCGCTGAGGACCTCAACGCCGCCGACGCCGCGATTGTGGCTGTGGGCGCGCACGACGTTGTCATCCCCGTTCCGGGTGCCGACTCGGACAAGGTCGTTTCGAGCTGGGACGTGCTGGCCGGCAAGGTGGAGCTTACGGGCCGCGTCGCCGTCGTTGGCGGTGGCCTGGTGGGCACCGAGACTGCCGAGTACCTGCTGCAGCACGGCTGCGAGGTGGCGATCGTGGAGATGCTCGACAAGATTGCCGCGGGCGAGTCCGAGACCATTCTGCCGCTGATCATGAGCGACTTTGCAGAGCACAACGTGGAGCAGCACGTGAAGACCCGCCTGACCGCCATTACCGACGAGGGCGTGGAGGCCATTCGCACCACCGAGGACGGCGCCGAGGAGCCGGTGAAGATCGCCTGCGATTACGTGGTGATGGCCGTGGGCTCCAAGGCCAACGCGTTTGACCTGGACGGTGTGACGGTGCCCGTGACCTGCGTGGGCGACTGCTCGGGCGAGCGCACCGCCGATATTGCGAGCGCCATTCGTACGGCATATCACGCGGCAAACGAGCTGTAGTTGAACATCGCGGCCAGGCGGGGCGGTAGCACGGATCCGTCTCGCCCGGCTGTGTCCCGTCGGGTGTCAACCGGTGCGGGGCCTGCAAGCGTAGCAGGTCCCGCCCTTTTTGTTTTGCTCCGGTGGATGGCAATGCGCGGTAATCATGAGGAGTGAGGACGTCTGCTGCCTTGCAGATCACTCAAAATTATTGGGGGAGGGGTTAATAACTATATCCTCTATACCAAAGGACATAAAGAGATGCCAATTTTGTTGACAAGCGAATGACGATTAGCTGCGAGTCAGCTACCAGCGTAAATAATCGATAAAGAAATGTCGTAATTTGGTGCCAAATGCCCAGATAACGCCGCGTCTATTTTAATTAACTGCTTTGAGCAAACAGTAAAATGCTACTATCTAACTTGCACGTAAGAAAGCAGATTAACGGTTAAGGCTAAGAAGTGGCAGGTATGTCGGAAGCAACTAGGACTCGCACGCATGCGCCTGAGGTTAGGCAGCGCGCCGTCGAGATCCTCCAAGAGGGGGTCGGTCATCGCGCCCTCGCCGCGGAGCTCGGCATTCCCCAGGCCACGGCTCGTCAGTGGGCCCGCGCGTATGCCGTGGGCGGTGCCGACGCCGTTCTCAACGCCGGTTCGCATCATCACACCTATTCGTACGACGTAAAGCTCGCTGTGGTTAAGGACCGTCTGGAAAACGGCTTGACGGTTCGCGAGGCCATGATCAAGCACAAGATTCCCAGCGAGTCTTCGGTCAAGGCTTGGTGCCGTCAGTACCGCGAGAGCGGTGAGTCCGCACTGGTCGATAAGCCGCGCGGCCGCAAGCCACGCGTTAAAAAGGCGGAATAGCGAACGGGATGGTGCGCCCACGGGGCGCATTTTTCTTGCCGCGCCTCTGCTCCAATGCGGACAGACTCCTTGCCCCGTACGCCTAAAACTCCCCAGTTGACCGAAAACCTGCCACCGCAACCCCGTAATTGAGCTATAACGTTAAACAATTGCAGCGTTTTTGCATGGGGGAGTGATGGTATGACGCTACTGTATTTCCTTACCCTGTTTCCGCTGGTACCGGCGCTGGGCATGTTGCTCGCGCGCGGTGACCGCGCCCGCGATGCGGTGGGGCTCATAGGCTCCGGCATTATTATGGCGGTGACAGTTGTAGTCGCCGTCATGTTTTTTGGCACGGGTCCGCAGAGCTTTGAGGTTGCCCCCGGCACCTCGCATGTGCTCTCGATCATCAGTTCCGTTATCGACGTCATCCTGTGCGCCGTCATCCTGTACAACGCGTACGAATATAGGAACGCGCTCACCACGGTGCTCGGCATAGTCCAGCTGGTGGGCTCGCTCGCCTTTGCAGCCATGACGCTGCCCGCGGCCGAAGCCGTCACGGCGACGCCGCTCTACTTGGATTACATGAGTGTGATCATGGTCCTCGCCGTCGGCATCGTCGGCAGCCTAATCTGCGTGTATGCCTTGGGTTATATGAAGGACTTCCAGGCCCATGACGAGCACGAGGCCGCGCTGCGCGGGCAGACCGCGCCCGACCGACGCCCGCAGTTCCTGGCGCTCATGTTCCTGTTCCTCTCGGCCATGTTCGTCATCGTGACGAGCGACAACCTTGAGTGGCTGTTCTGTGGCTGGGAAATCACCACCGTGTGCTCGTTCCTTATGATTGGCTACACGCGCACGCCCGAGGCCATTAAAAACGCCTTTACCCAGATCATCCTTAACATGCTGGGCGGCATCGCGTTTTTGGCCGGACTCATGTACCTGCACGTTAACGGCATGCCGCTGACCATTTCGGGCATGATCGAGCTTTCCGGCGCTGGCACCGCGCAGTCCGCGCTGCTAGTGATGCCGGTCATTCTGCTGTCGCTCGCCGCCCTTACCAAGGCAGCGCAGATGCCGTTCCACACCTGGCTGCTCGGCGCCATGGTTGCCCCCACGCCCACGAGCGCCCTGCTGCACTCGTCCACCATGGTCAAGGCCGGCGTGTTTTTGATGGTCAAGCTGAGCCCGCTCTATGCCATCTATCCCGTGACCGGTTTTATGGTCACGAGTGTGGGTGCCATCACGTTTTTGCTCGCTGCCCTCATGGCCATCTCGCAAAGCAATGCCAAACGCGTGCTCGCGTACTCCACCATTTCCAACTTGGGCCTCATCAGTGCCTGCCTGGGCGTCGGCGCGCCCGAGGCCGTATGGGCGGCCATCTTCCTGATCCTGTTCCATACGGTGGCAAAGTCGCTGCTGTTCCTGTGCGTGGGCACGGCCGAGCATCATATCGGCAGCCGCGATATCGAGGACATGGACGGTATGTTCAGCCGTATGCCGCACCTGACGCGTCTGATGATGCTGGGCATCATGGGCATGTTTGTGGCGCCGTTTGGCATGCTCGTGTCCAAGTGGGGTGCCCTGGTGGCGTTTGCGCAGACCGGCAACGTGCTTATGATCATGGTGCTGGCCTTTGGCTCGGCCGCGACGTTTTTCTTCTGGGGCAAGTGGCTTGCCAAGCTTTCGGGCGTCGACCCCACGGCTCAAAACGTGGAGGTCAATGTCCATAAGACCGAATGGATGGCGCTCAACACCATCGCCGCGCTGCTGATTCTGTGCTGCGTGGCGTTCCCGGTTATCTCGAGCGGTCTGGTGTCGCCCTACCTCGCCATGGTGTTTGGCCGCGTGCCGTACGTTATTGGCAAGGACGCCATGTATCTGATGGTGGTTATCGTGGCGTTTATCGCCGTGGTGCTGCTGACGTCGTTCCGCGTGAGCAATAAGCCGCACGTCAACGTGTACCTTTCGGGCGTGGGAACCGACAAATATCGCCATTTCCGCGGCTCGATGGGACACGAGGTGAAGGCCGAAAAGCGCAATTGGTACTCGGAGGACGCCCTTGGCGAGAAGCGCATTGGCCCCGCGGGTAGCGTCGTGTGCTGCAGCATTATCTTGTTTGCGCTGCTGTGTTGCGCGTGGATTGGGCCCGAGCGGCTTGCCATGAGTGCGCCCTCGGTGCTGCGCGGCAAGTATTTCGAAGGTTCGGGCGTCGTGGGCATCTTTATTGGCACCGTGGTGTTTGCCCTGCTGGCGCCGCTTGTGGGCGGCCTGATCGACGGTCTTGACCGTAAGCTTTCGGCTCGCATGCAGGGCCGCGTGGGCCCGCGCTTGCTCCAGCCTTTCTACGACGTTGCCAAGCTGCTGCGCAAGGCCCCTGCCAGCGTAAACACCATGGACGACACCTATATGGCGTGCGCGCTCATCTTTACCGTGGTGGGCGGCGGCATCTTTGTGTCGGGCTCCAACACGCTGTTGTGCGCCTTTATGGTGACGCTCGCCGCGATCTTTGTGGTGCTGGCGTCCGCCTCGACGCAAAGCCCGTTTGCCCAGGTCGGCGCCGATCGCGAGCTGCTGCAGGTTATGAGTTACGAGCCCGCCGTTCTGCTGATGAGCGTGGGCCTGTACCTTGCCACCGACAGCTTCGATTCCATTGCCGTGACGGGGCAGTCGGCCCCCATCATCGTGTACAGTGCGCCCATTTTCCTCGCACTGCTCGCGGTGCTTACCATCAAGCTGCGCAAGTCGCCGTTCGATCTTTCGTACTCGCATCACGCGCATCAGGAGATCGTCCAGGGCGTCGCCACCGAGATGAGCGGCGGCACGCTGGCCAAGATGACCCTTATGCACTGGTGCGAGACCGTGCTGTTTTTGATGTGGGTGGGCATGTTCTTTGTCTGGGACAGCCCGGTGAGCTGGCTGGCCGCCCTGGTCGTGATGGCCGCGACGTACTTTGTCGAGGTCCTGATCGATAACACCTTCGCACGCAGCACCTGGCGCAGCTGCTTTAAGCTCGGATGGGGCGTGGCGCTGGTGTTTGGCCTGCTCAACCTTATGCCCATCCTCGTCGACGTGTTTATTTAGGAGGCGGCATCCATGGATCATAAAATGTCGCGCTCGCCGTGGGTTATTCATTACGACGGCTCGAGCTGCAACGGATGCGATATCGAGGTGCTGGCCTCGCTCACGCCGCTGTTCGATGCGGAGCGCTTTGGCGTGGTCAACACCGGCAACCCCAAGCATGCGGATATCTTTTTGGTGACGGGGTCGGTCAACGCTCAGAACCTGCCCGTCGTGCGCCAGATCTACAACCAGATGCTCGAGCCCAAGTGCGTGGTGGCCTGCGGTATCTGCGCGTGCTCGGGCGGCGTATTCCGCGATGCCTATAACGTGATCGGCGGCGTGGACCGCGCGATTCCCGTGGACGTGTACGCGCCCGGATGCGCCATTCGCCCCGAGACGGTGATCGATGCCATCGTGGAGGCGTGCGGCATTCTGGACCAGAAGGAGGCCGTGATGCGCGCCGGCGGCGATCCACTCACCGTGGGCGGTGCCGCTACCTGGGACGGTGGCGTTGAGCTGGGCGAGGACGGGTTTGTGGCTGTTGCGGAGGCCGGCGACACGCCCGCTGGGACGTCCGCCGCTGCAAAGGAGGCCGAGTAATGCAAAAGGCAATCTATACCACCGTCGGGATCGATGAGCTGTTGCCGCATGTGCAGGCGCTCAAGGGCGTCGGCGCGCGCTTTGTGCAAATGCACGCCGAGCGCAACGTCGACGACGGCACGTATCGCTTGGTCTATACGTTTATCAACGTTCGTGCTGCTCAGGAACATATTGCGCAGGACGGCAGCTATGCGATCGAGAACCTGGTGGTTGAGGGAATTGATCGGTACCAGGAGATTCCGTCCATCAGCTCGTACTATCCGGCGGTGTTCCCGTTTGAAAATGAGGCACACGACCTGTTCGGGCTTGCCATCACCGACATGCAGATCGACTTTAAGGGCTTTTTCTACCAGGTCTCGACCGCTGAACCCATGAGCGTTATTGCGCCCGAGGTGAAGGCCGCGCGCGAGAAGGCCATGAAGGTCCGCGCGGCTGCCGAGGCCAAGGCGCGCAAGGCCGCTGCCGAGAAGGCCGCTGCGGGGGAGGGTGCCACGGGCGCTGGCGATGCCGCGGGTGCCGTTGCTCAGCCCGCTGCGGCTGCCGGCTCC
>CAJMBB010000069.1 GCA_905211615.1 uncultured Collinsella sp.
GCATCAACCGCGCGCTCGGTGATGCGGCCGAGATGACGCGCGTGCTGGACGAGCCGCGTCTGGTGGCAGACGACGAGAACGCTCCCGAGCTTAAAGTGACCGAAGGTGCGATTGATTTTGAGCACCTGAGCTTTGCATATCGTGACGCCGCGGCGGGCGAGAACGTGTTCGACGACCTGACGCTTCACGTGGCGGCGGGCCAGCGCGTGGGCCTGGTGGGTAAATCGGGCTCGGGCAAGTCGACGCTCACCAAGCTGCTGTTGCGCTTGGACGATGTGCAGGGCGGCCGCGTGCTCGTGGACGGCCAGAACGTCTCGCGCTGCACGCAGCAGAGCCTGCGCCGCCAGGTTGCCTACGTGCCGCAGGAGGCGCTGCTGTTTCACCGCTCCATTCGCGAAAACATTGCCTACGGTCGTCCCAACACCACCGACGAGCAGATTCGCGAGGCCGCGCGCCTGGCCAATGCCCTGGAGTTTATCGACCGCTTGCCCCGTGGCTTTGACACCATGGTGGGCGAGCGCGGCGTTAAGCTCTCGGGCGGCCAGCGTCAGCGCGTGGCTATCGCCCGCGCCATCCTAACCGACGCGCCGATTCTGGTGCTCGACGAGGCGACCTCTGCCCTCGACAGCGAGTCCGAGGCGCTGGTGCAGGAGGCGCTCGAAAACCTGATGCGTGGACGTACCTCCATTGTGGTGGCGCACCGCCTGTCCACCGTGGCGGCGCTCGACCGCATTGTGGTGCTGGCCGATGGCGAGATTGTCGAGGACGGCACGCATGCGCAGCTTGTCGAGGCGGGTGGCGAGTACGCGAGCCTGTGGGGCCGCCAGACCGGCGCATTCTTGGAGGCGTAAGCGTCTCGGACGTGGGACAATTGTGCCCATAAGTTTATTGTGCCGTTGAGCCGAGGAGTCGTTATGCCACGCGAGACCAATGCCGCCAAGCGCGAGCGCGCCATCGAGGTGTGTGAGCGCCTCAACCGTCGCTATGGCCCGGTCGAGTGCTTTTTGGACCACGAGAATCCCTTCCGCCTGCTGATCGCGGTGCTGCTCTCGGCACAAACGACCGATGCGCAGGTCAACAAGGTGACGCCGCGGCTGTTTGCCCAGTGGCCCACGCCCGAGGCCATGGCCGGGGCGAGCGTAGCTGACGTGGCGGACACCATCAGGTCACTCGGCTTCTACAAGAGCAAAGCCAAGCATGCCGTCGAGGCCGCGCAGATGATCGTCGCCGACTATGGCGGCGAGGTGCCGGCCGACATGAAGGAACTCGTGAAGCTGCCGGGCGTGGGACGCAAGACGGCGAACATCGTGCTCAACGTGGGGTATGGCATCGTAGAGGGCATTGCGGTGGACACGCACGTCAACCGCATTGCGCACCGCCTGATGCTGAGTCCCAAGACGCATGCCAAGGAACCGCTCAAGACCGAGCAGGATCTGCTCAAGATTTTGCCGCACGAGTATTGGGAGTCGGTCAACCATCAGTGGATCACCTTTGGCCGCGAGATCTGCGACGCCCGCAAACCCAAGTGTGACGAGTGTCCGCTGGCAGATTTGTGCCCCAGCGTGCGCGTAGCGGGGTAGGGCGGAACGCATCTCCGTCTGGCGTTTTTGTTGCGGGGCTGGGCGTACGCTTGAGCTGGAGTCCTCTCCATGCGCTACCATGACAGACAATGTATTTGACGTACGACCCGCCGAGCTTGCCCCGGCGGGCTTTTGGCGTTGCGATGCCGGAGGAACAGCATGCTCATTCACCGTATAGCCGCGCAGCTCTACACTGCCGAGGCCTTGCAGACCGTCGAGGCCGGACTCGATGCCGGCGAGGACGTGACGCTGGCCGTGTCGCAGTCGGGCCGTACGCTCATGGCGGCCGCCCAGTTTGCGCGTCGTCCGCGCCCCACGGTCTATATCGTGAGCGGCGAGGACGCGGCCGATCGTGCCGCCCGCAGCCTTGCCGCCTATGTGGGGCTGGCGCACGTGTGCCGCTTCCCCGAGCGCAAGGACTATCCGTGGCGCGAGCAGGCGCCCGACGACGTCGTGGTGGCGCAGCGCTGCGAGGCGCTCGGGCGCATCGTGCGCGGCGACAACTGCATTATGGTCGCCTCGGCCCGCGCACTGCTGCGCTGCGTGCCGCCGGTCGAGAGTCGCTACTGGGAGTCCACTACTTTTGCGGTGGGCGAGGAGATTCCCTTTGACGAGGTGCCGCAGTGTCTGGTGGGCATGGGCTACACCAATGCCGGCGCCGCCGACGCGCCCGGCCTGTTCCGTGTGCACGGCGACACCGTCGAGGTGTTTCCCGCGCAGGAAAAGGCGCCCGTGCGCATTGAATTTTTCGGCGACGAGATCGACCGCATCCGCCGCATGGTGGGTTCCACGGGCCAGACCATCGGCAACGAGGACAGCATCGAGATTTTCCCCTGTCGCGAGCTCGCACTCACCGACGACGCCGTCCACAACATGCATGTGGCGCTCTATCGTGCCAGCCAGGACGACAGCAAACTGGCGGCGCTGCTCGAGATGGTGGATGCGCGCATCGTCACGCCCGAGCTCGATCGCTTTTTGCCGGTGATGTACGGCCAGACCGTGAGCCCGCTGGCGCACGTGAGCGGCAAGGCGCTCGTGGTGCTGTCCGAGCCGCGCTCGCTGTTCGACGATTGCCTGCGTGCCTACGAGGATATCGAGGCACGTGCCGGCGAGGCGGGGGTCGACCGTCTGGACGGCCTGTACGTGCGTGCCCAGCAACTCGACTTTGGTGCCCAGCAGCGCCTTAACTACGTGAGCTTGATTCGTGCCGGCGGTGCGGTGACGGCAGAGCTCAAGATTGAGCAGCCGGCCATCGCGGGCTCGGACAATCGCTTTATGACGCGCATCCAGGAGGTCGTGGGCAAGCGCTATGCCTGCGTATTTGCCATTCCCGACCGCGGTGCGCGCGAGTCGATGGAGCTCACCTTTGGCGATGAGGGTATTACTTTTGAGGAGTCGCTGACGGCCGCGCCCGAAAATGCCGGCGCTATCGGCGAGCACGTACGCGTGGCAGCGGCAGATTCTGCCGACCGTGCCGCACGCCAAGAGGCCCATGCTTCCATTCGCGAGCGTAAGGCCGACGCGCTCAACGCCCGCTCGCTCGAGGCGGGCGGCCCAGGCTGCCGCCGGTGCCGCCGTGCCCACCATCTCGCGTGGGCGCGTGACCTTTGTCGATGCCGCTCTGCCGCAGGGCGTGGTGGTGCCCGATGCCAACCTGGCCGTGTTCTCGATCGCCGACCTCAACGCCCGCATGGACGCCAACCGCGCGCGCAGCCGCCGCAAGGTGGACATTACGCAGATCACGTTCCCGTTTAAGCCGGGCGACTACGTGGTGCACGCCACTCACGGCATCGCACTCTTTAGCGAGATTGCGCGTCAGGAAGTGGGCGGCAAAGAGCGAGACTACTTTTTGCTGGAATATGCCGACGGCGACAAGCTCTACGTGCCGCTCGAGCAGGTCGACCGTATCACGCGATACGTCGGTCCCGACGGTGACAAGCCGCGCCTGACCAGGCTCAACACAGCCGACTGGACGCGCGCCACCAACAAGGCGCGCAAGAATGCCAAAAAGCTGGCGTTTGACCTGGTCGACCTGTATACGCGCCGCTCATCAATCGTGGGTATCGCCTGCCCGCCTGACACGCCCGAGCAGATCGAGATGGAGGAGAGCTTTCCTTACGACGAGACGCGCGACCAGCTGGAGGCCATCGCCGACATTAAGGCCGATATGGAGGCGCCCAAGCCCATGGACCGCCTGCTGTGCGGCGACGTGGGTTTTGGCAAGACCGAGGTTGCCCTGCGCGCGGCGTTTAAGTGCGTGGACTCCGGCCGCCAAGTCATGGTGCTCTGCCCCACGACCATTCTGGCCCAGCAGCACTACGAGACGTTCTTTGAGCGCTTTGCCCCGTTTGGCCTCGAGGTCGAAGTGCTCAGCCGCTTCCGCACCCCGGCGCAGCAAAAGCGCGCGCTCAAGGCGTTTGCCGAGGGCACGATCGACGTGCTCATCGGCACGCATCGTCTGCTTTCGGCCGACGTGAACCCCAAGAACCTGGGCCTGGTGATCATCGACGAGGAGCAGCGCTTTGGCGTGCAGCACAAGGAGCAGCTCAAGAACCTGCGCGAGCAGATTGACGTGCTCACGCTTTCGGCAACGCCTATTCCGCGAACCATGCAGATGGCCACGAGCGGCGTGCGCGACATGAGCCTGATCACGACGCCGCCGACTGGGCGTCGTCCCGTGATCGTGCACGTGGGGGAGTACGACCCCGATGTGGTGAGCGCGGCGATTCGCCTGGAGGTGGGCCGCGGCGGTCAGGTGTATTACGTGTCCAACCGCGTCAAGACCATCGACGACGCCGTGGCGCGCGTACACGAGGCCGCGCCCGAGGCGCGCGTGGGCGTGGCGCACGGCAAGATGAGCCCGCGCGAGGTCGAGGACGTGATGATCGAGTTCGCGACCAAAAAGATCGACGTGCTCATCGCCACGACCATCGTGGAGAGCGGCATCGACAACGCGACCGCCAACACGCTGATCATCGAGGATTCGCAGCGTCTGGGCCTGGCGCAGCTCTACCAGCTCAAGGGTCGTGTGGGTCGCTCTGCCACGCAGGCCTACGCGTACTTTATGTTCCCGGGCGAGCTGCCACTCACCGAGGAGGCGACGGCGCGCCTGACCGCACTTTCCGAGTTCCAGGACCTGGGCAGCGGCATGCGCATTGCCATGCGCGACCTGGAGATTCGCGGCGCCGGCTCGCTTATGGGGGCCGAGCAGCACGGCAACCTGTCGAGCGTGGGCTTTGACCTGTTTACGCAGATGCTGGGCCAGGCTGTGGCCGAGGCGCGCGGCGATGACGACGCCGGCGTGGAAGCGGCGAGCGTGGGTATTAATCTGCCGGCCGACTACTTCTTGTCCGAGGAGTACCTGCCGGCGGTGGATCAGCGCGTGCTCGTGTACCGCAGGCTCGCAGCGGCCGAGGACCTGGAGAGCATCGATGAGGTGCAGGAAGAGACCGAGGCCGCGCATGGCGAGCTGCCGTTGGCAGGACTCAACCTGTTCAATCGCGCACGAATCCGCATTCGCGGCGAGCGCCTGGGGCTCGAGAGCGTCACGCTCAGCGGCGGTCGCATCACGTTTTTGGGCGTCGACGTGCCCAAGAAGGTGGCCTTTGAGCTAAAGACCCGCTATGGCGCGGTGAACTTCCCCAAGAGCCGCAAACTGTCGGTGCCCTACAAGGCGGGCGCCGGCGCGGGCAGCGGCCTGGGTCGCGGTCTCGACGCCAACGACGGTACCGGCCCCGTGGCCGCGGCACTCATGCTGTTGCAGCAGTTGGGTGCGAGCGACGACGACTAACGGGCCGACGCTGCAAACGCCCCATTTGGGCACTCTGGTTCCATCGAAAGGAAAGCATGTTCGGATACATCTATAAGAAAGACGTCGCCATTATCGCGGTTATCCTTGCCCTTTGTCTGGGCGTGGGCAGCTTCTTCGATTACCAGATCTCGAGCGCGCTGTTCAACATCGGCAGCATGTACGGTCGCTTTATCGAGGCTGCCGGCGAGTTGCCGTTTGAGCTGACGGCGAGCATCGCGGGCGTTATGCTCGTGCGCTCGGCACGCCCCGACTCCAGGGGGAGCAAATGGCTCGCCGTGCTCGGCATCCTCGTTAACGTTGGTCTGGCTGGCTACGAGATCGTTTCGTCCCTGCGGGTTGGCGGCAAACTCATTGCCGTTCAGCTGGTGCTGACGTTTGTGCTGGTGATTGCTGCTAACTTTATCGTCTATCGTCTCACGCGCGACACCGCGCCCGACGAGCTTATGCGCTGGGCGTTGATGGTGCTGGCCGTGTGGGCCGCTCAAGCCATCATCCTCAACGTCATTGTTAAGCCGCTGTGGTCGCGCCCGCGCATGCGCGTGATCGAGGTGACGCAGGGGCTCGATTTTCAGCCGTGGTGGGTGATTGGCAACCCCGACAAGTGGGCCTTTATCGCCGCCGGCGTGATCAAGGACGGCTTCAAGTCGTTTGCGAGCGGACACACGGCGCATGCGGCGATCGGCCTTATGCTCGCCGGGCTTCCCGCGGCAGCCTTTACGGAAAAGCCTTCGCGTCGCCGTGTGATCTTTTGGACGGCGGCTGTGGCCGCGGCGCTCGTCGCCTTTGGCCGTATCGTGATCGGGGCGCACTTTTTGAGTGACGTGAGCTGCGGCTTTGCCCTGGTGCTGGCGCTTGAGTGCCTTGCCGCGCGCGTTGCCTATCCCAACGGCGTACAATAGCCCCGTTTGAATCATCGGGCCCGTGCCCGGCTAGAGAGGATTGCCATGCTCGCGTTTAACAACGACTATTCCCACGGCGCACATCCGGCAGTGCTGCAGGCACTCGTCGACACCAACATGGAGCCGCAGCCCGGCTACGGTACCGATGCGCACACCGAGCGTGCCAAGCAACTTATCCGCGAGGCCTGTCAGGCCCCCGATGCCGACGTGTTTTTTCTGGTGGGCGGCACGCAGGCCAACGCGACGGTGATCGACATGCTGCTTGCGCCCTACGAGGGCGTCGTTGCTGCCGAGACTGGCCACGTCGCCTGCCACGAGGCAGGCGCCATCGAGTTTGGCGGCCACAAGGTGCTCACCATCCCCGGCTACGAGGGCAAGATGCACGCCGAGGACCTCGAGAACTATATCCAGGTGTTCTACGAAAACGAGAGCTACGAGCACACGGTGTTCCCGGGCGCTGTGTACGTGAGCCTATCGACCGAGTACGGCACGCTGTACTCCAAGGCCGAGCTCGCGGCGATTCATGCGGTGTGCCAGAAGCGCGAGATTCCGCTGTTTGTGGACGGTGCCCGCTTGGCCTATGCGCTGGCGTCCGATGAATGCGACATTACCCTGCCCGAGCTGGCGCAGCTGTGCGACGTGTTCTACATCGGCGGCACCAAGTGCGGCGCGCTCTGCGGCGAGGCTGTGGTGTTCTGCGGCATGCACGCCCCGGCGCATCCCATTCCGCGCATTAAGCAGCATGGTGCGTTGCTGGCCAAGGGTCGCCTGACGGGCGTGCAGTTTGAGGCGCTCTTTACCGACGGCCTGTATTTTGAGATTGGTCGCCAGGCGATTGAGACCGCTCAGGCGCTGCGTCGCGTGCTGCACGAGCGCGGCTACCAGTTCTTCTTGGAGACGCCGACCAACCAGCAGTTCGTGATTCTGCCCAACGAGGATATGGCCCGCATTCGCGAGCATGCCTCGATCGAGTACTGGGAAAAGTACGACGAGACCCACACGGTGGTGCGCTTTTGCACCAGCTGGGCCACGACGCAGGAGGACATCGACGCGCTGGCGGCTGTCCTGTAGCCTGATGTAATGACGAGGGGCCGCCATGCGCTGGGTTTGGCGCAGGGCGGCCTTTGCTTTTGGGGGAGAAGGGTTGTATGACCGAGATGTCCGAGCCGACGATTCGCCTGGCGACGCCCGAAGACGCGCCGGCGTTGCTTGCCATCTATGAGCCGTATGTGCGCCAGACGGCGATTACCTGCGAATACGAGGTGCCGAGCGTTGAGGAGTTCGCCGGACGCATTGAGCGTACGCTCAAGCGCTATCCGTATCTGGTGATGGAGCTGGACGGGCGTCCGGTAGGCTATGCCTATGTGAGTCCGCTCAACAGCCGCGAGGCATACGACTGGTCGGTCGAGACATCGATCTACCTGGCGCGCGACGTGCGCCACGGCGGGCTGGGCCGCAAGCTGCACGATGCGCTCAAGCAATGCCTGATCGCGATGGGCATCACCAATATGTGCGCGCTCATCGCCGTGCCGCACGACAAGGACGACGAGTATCTGACGCACAACAGTCAGGATTTCCATGCCCATATGGGCTACCGCCTGGTGGGCGCCTTTGACCGCTGTGCCCAAAAGTTCGGCCGCTGGTACGACATGTGTTGGATGGAGCTGGTCCTAGCCGAGCGCACGCCCAACCAGCCCAAGCCAACCTGGTTCCCCGACCTCCTCGCCTAAAACCACCACGAAGGTGCCTGTCCCCTTTGTGGTGGTTTTGGCAGGTTAGCCGATGGGCTCGGTGTATTTGGCGCGGTCGGTGCGCTGGATGCGCTTGGAGACATGGAGCGGGCGGCCGTCGGTGTCGTAGACGTAGTCGGTGATCAGGATCAGCGCCTGCCCACGCTCAACGTTGAGCAAAAACGCCTCGTTTTGCGAGGCATAGCACACCTCAAAGGTCTTATGTCCCTGTGCCGGCGCGCGATGGAATTCCTGGCGCAGCGTGGCGTAGAGCGAACCGTTGATATCGCGGTCGATGAGTGCCTCAAAGCTCGGTGGTAGATAGGTGGTCTCCAGGCACAGTGGCGCATCGTCCAGATAACGCAGACGGACAAGTTTGACGAGCTTGCTGCCCACGGCGGCGTCAAAGAACTTAGCTATGCTGCCGCCCGCCTTGGTATAGCCCGAGTCCACCGTGCGCGTGGTGGGCTTCATGCCCTGACCCTGGACCTGCGCCGTATAGCTCGAAAATACCAGGTTGTTCTCGTGGAGTGCCGGCGTGTCGGCCACAAAGGCACCACGTCCGCGCTCGGTGCGAACCAGGCCCTCATCAACGAGCACCTTAAGGGCATGGCGCACGGTGCTGCGCGACAGCCCCGATTCGTCCATGAGTTCCATCTCGGACGGCAGCTTGTCTCCGCGCGCGTAGGTGCCGGCG
Source organism: uncultured Collinsella sp. (assembly GCA_905211615.1). Taxonomy (GTDB): domain Bacteria; phylum Actinomycetota; class Coriobacteriia; order Coriobacteriales; family Coriobacteriaceae; genus Collinsella. The sequence continues at coordinate 8,718 of CAJMBB010000069.1, forward strand.
GCGATGCGGTCGCGCAGCATGCCCGCCAAGCGCTCGTATTGGGCCAGTTTCTTTTTAGACGAAGCGTTCATGCAATCAACCTGTATCTAACTAGTATGCGAATCTAATTAAGCATGTATTCAATACAACAATAAAACAGCTGGTAGCTAGTTATCGAAAACCGCATCAGCAAAATTTCTAAGATAAATATAGCATACAACTAGTCGACATAGTCAAAACATGTATGTAACTTGTATGCCTGTGATGAGCATCAAACGAGAAGAAAGGCTGATGCGCGATGACTACTCAGGAACAGGTTAAGGACGTCGTCTCCCAGGTTTTGGCTGACAAGGCTGACAAGGGCGGCATCAAGCGCGTCGTGTGGATTGGCGCCGGCGGATCCAACGGCGGTAACTATCCTGCCCAGTACTTTATGGAGCACGAGGCCACGCAGGTCGTGAGCTCCAGCTACACCAGCAACGAGTTCGTGCACGCAACCCCTGCCTACATCAATGAGAACACCCTGGCCGTCGTCGTGTCCATGCGCGGCACCAAGGAGACCATCGTCGCCGCTCAGGTCGCCAAGGACCACGGCGCCAGCACCATCGCCATCTATGTTGACGAGTCCGGCCTCACCGAGGTTTGCGACTACAAGATCCAGTACGACAGCCTGGCCGTCGACGAGTCTTGCATGGGCCGTACCAACTCCGCCGTCGTGACCATGATCGCCATGGAGCTTACGCAGCAGACCGAGGGCTATGCCGAGTACGAGACCGCTATGGCCGCGTTCGACTTGGTCGACCCCATCTATCGCAAGGCCGTCGAGTACACCCGTCCGCTCGCTGCCAAGTGGGCCGAGCAGAACGCCGACAAGCCCTGCATCAACGTCATGGCCCAGGGCCCGCTCTTTGGTGCCGCCTACGTCTTTAGCATCTGCAACGTGCAGGAGATGCTGCAGATCGACTCCTGCACCATCAACACCTGCGACTTCTTCCACGGCCCCTTCGAGATCCTGGACAAGCGCACCTCGCTGTTCCAGCTCATCAGCGTCGGCCGCAGCCGCTGCAACGACGAGCGCGGCATCCGCTTCGTCAACCAGTACGGTGGCGAGCGCGTCTATCAGCTCGACGCCAAGGAGCTCGGCCTCAACGACATCAAGGACAGCGTGAGCGAGTACTTCAACCACCTGATCTTTGCCCCGATCCTCAACAACGTGTACATGCGTGCGCTCTCTGCCGTCACCCACAAGGACTACATGACGCGCCGCTACATGTGGAAGCTGGACTACTAAGGGATAGAGCGGCCTAACAGCTCGATATCCTCATAAGTTGCGGTGGAATAGTTCCTGTTGGGGGTGCGGACAGAAAGTTGGACCGCGGGGCGGTCCGGACTGGAGGTTCGCATG
>CAJMBB010000070.1 GCA_905211615.1 uncultured Collinsella sp.
GCTGGCACACGCGCCAACGTATGTCGACCTGCCAGTATACGCACCGGAAGCCTGAGACCAAAAAAGAAAAAATCCTGCATCCGAGGATGCAGGATTTTTTATGACTTAGTAGTAGCGCTTGTTCTTGTTCTTACGAGCGGCCTCCGACTTTTTGCGGCGACGCACGCTGGGGCTCTGGTAGTACTCCTTGCGGCGCAGATCGGACATGACGCCGGCCTTGGCACAGCTGCGCTTAAATCTCTTGAGCGCATTGTCCAGAGACTCATTCTCCTTGACGTAGATTTCAGACATTTTATTCCCTCCCTCCAAATACGCCTCGCGGCGCTTCAAGGGCCATCATGCATGGCTTTAGCGTTAACATTATAATTGCTATCACGCCGAATGTCAAGACGAACTTATGCCTTCGGCTTCAAAATCAAATTGACCAATTTGTTCGGAACGTGAATGACTTTGACGATCTGCATGCCGTCCATCTGGCGCTTCACCTTTTCGAGCGCCATGGCAGCGTCGACGACGGTCTGCTGGTCGCTGTCCTTCGGCACGGTGACGGTGCCCTTGAGCTTGCCGAGCACCTGCACGGCCATGGTGACAGTCGTGTCGACGGTCTTGGCCTCGTCATACGTCGGCCAGGCGCACTGGCAGCACATTTTGCCGTACTTGGCGGCAAAGCCGAGCCGCTCCCAGATCTCCTCGACGATGTGCGGCGCAAATGGGCTGAGCAGAAGCAGCAGCTGCTCCATATCGCCCTTCGTGCAACCGTTGGACGCAAACTCATTGGCCATACTCATCATGGCCGCAATGGCGGTGTTCATCTTCAGCTCGTCGATGTCCTCGGTGACCTTCTTGACGGTCTTATGGATGACCGACTCGTTCTTGGCCGAGATCTCCGGATCGTCCGTACAGCTCTCGCTGAGATTCCAGACGCGGTCAAGGAAGCGCTTCGAGCCCTTGACGGCCTCATTGGACCAGGAGACGGCCTTCTCAAAGTCGCCGATGAACATGATGTGCAGACGCATGGTATCCGCGCCGTACTGATCGACGATGTCGTTGGGGTTGACGACGTTGCCGCGGGACTTGGACATCTTCTCGCCGTCTACCAGCAGCATGCCCGTGTGCATCCAGGTGTTGGAGAAGCCCTGGTGCCAGGCGCAGGTGGCCTGGGCGCACTCGTTCTCGTGATGCGGGAAGGCAAGGTCGGAGCCACCGCCGTGGATGTCGATCGGAGTGCCAAGGTAGCGATGCACCATGGCGGCGCACTCGGTGTGCCAACCGGGACGGCCCTCGCCCCAGGGGCTCGGCCAGCTGGGCTCGCCGGGCTTAGCGGCCTTCCACAGGGCAAAGTCGAGCGGGTCGTTCTTGTCCTCGTTCTCCTCGATGCGCGCGCCAACCATAAGGTCGTCGATGTTGCGGCCCGAGACCTGACCATAGTTGAGATCGCTGCGCACGGCAAAGTACACATCGCCGTTATCGGCGGCGTAGGCGTGGCCCTGCTCGATGAGCGTCTTGATCATGGCGATCATGGGGCCGATCTCCTTGGTGGCGCGGGGGCGAACATCGGGATCGAGCACGTTGGCGGCGCGCATGACGCCGATGAACTTGTCAGAGAACTCCGTCGCGACCTCGGCGGCCGTTCGGCCCTGCTCGTTGGCGCGCTTGATAATCTTATCGTCGACATCGGTGAGGTTCTGGGCGAACGTGACCTCGTAGCCGCTCGCGATGAGCCAGCGGCGAATCACATCGAAGCTGATGAACGTGCGGGCGTTGCCGATGTGGATGTTGTCGTAGACCGTGGGGCCGCACACGTACATGCGGACCTTTCCGGACTCGATGGGCTGGAACTCTTCCTTTTTATGGGTAGCGCTGTTGTAGATACGCATTCGTTACTCCTTAACGGTTTTCTGTAGCAGGCAGACGGCCCAGGCGCCGATTCCCTCGCCCTGGCCTTCCCAACCGAGCTTTTCGGTCGTAGTGGCGGCGACGCCCACGTTTTCGACGTCAACACCCAGGGCATGGGCAAGGTTGGCGCGCATGGCATCGCGGTGCGGGGTGATCTTAGGCTGCTGGCAGGCAATGGTGCAATCGGCATCGACAAACTCGAAGCCCAGCTCGCGCGCATAGTCCATCACGCGAGCGAGCAGCACCATCGAATCAGCACCCTCATAGGCGGGGTCGGTATCGGGGAATAGCTTGCCGATGTCTCCCCCGCGGCAGGCTCCCAAAATGGCGTCGGCCAAGGCGTGCGCGAGCACATCGGCATCCGAGTGGCCCAGCAGGCCGCGCTCGTAGGGAATATCGACACCGCCGATGATACATCGACGCCCCTCCACCAGACGGTGAACGTCGTAGCCGTGGCCAATGCGCAGGTTACTGAACATGGGGAAGGTCCTCTCCCTCGGCCATGCGGCCAAGCAGAATCGCGGTTACGGGACGCAGGTCCTCGGGCACCGTCACCTTAAGGTTATCGCGCGGGCTCTGGACGCAGCGGACGCGCCCACCCATGCGCTCGACCAGCGACGAATCGTCGGTGCCGATAAAGCCCTCAGCAATCGCCGCGGCATGGGCGCGCTTCATAGCATCGACGCTAAAGATCTGCGGCGTCTGCGCGGCCCAATAGAGCTCACGCGGCGGCGTCTCGACGATATTATCGCCGTCGACGATCTTGAGCGTGTCGATCGCGGGCTGACCGCACACGACACCGTCGAGCGAGCGGTCACCCATGAGCACGTCGATAGCGTGGTCGATGGCCTCGGTCGTAATGAGCGGACGAGCGCCATCGTGAATGGCGACGTATTCAAAGCCCGCCGGAACCGCATGCACGCCGGCACGGGTGGAATCCTGACGGGTATCGCCGGCATCGGCAAAGCTGATGGGTGTGTCATAGCCAAACGGGTCGATGGCCAGGCGGCGCATCTCGGCACGGCGCTCGGCAGGGCAAACCACCACGATGTGGCCGACCTTATCGCTACGGTCAAATGCGCGGATGGACCAGCTCATGAGCGGACGGCCCGCCACGTTAACGAGCTGCTTGCCGCCGGGATTTCCAAAGCGCTGACCGCTGCCGCCGGCAACGACCACGGCGCATACGGGCGCCATTATGCGTTCCCCTGTTTGGTGCCCTTCATGCGGTACAGCGAGTCCGCAAGAATGGCAGGGTTGTTGACGCCAAAGTCGCCCAGGCGCTCCGGATCCTCGCTGATGTCGTCCATGAGCTCCTGCAGCGAGCCGTACTCGTCGACGATCTTCTCGGCCACGCCGTCGCGCACGACGGACACGCGCGAAAGCGTGCGCAGGCCCAGCGGCGTCATGACGGAGTCCTCGTCCAGGTCGTCATAGCCCAGAACCGCCGCCACATGCTGCGGGTCGGACAAGTCCTTGGGCGTCATACGGGCAAGCTCAGCGCGAATTTTCTCGGCGTTTGCCTCGGAGGAGTCACTCGCGTAGTCGCGGATCATCAGGTCATACTCGGTATCCATACCGGAGCCGGCGAGCTGCTCGAGCTGCATCTGCACGAGCTTGCCCTGGTTGCCCAGCTTGACAATGCAATCCTTAAGCTCGGTCTTTGCCTGCTGCATGATCTCGAAACTCGAGAAAATGCCGGTGATGTCAGCGAGCGTAACGTAGTCATCGAGCTCGAGGGCCGTCAGACGCAGCAGGGAGCGATCGAGCGACTGACGGGTAGTCTGGAGCGTGGCGACGAGCTGGTTGACCGAACTCATGATGGTGGTGACGGGCTGGATCTCGTAGCTCTTGCCGTGAACGTACACGTTAACGACGGCACGACGGGCCGAGACCGAGATCACGATGGCATCGGTGAGCACCGACATGCGAGCGGCGGTGCGGTGACGCATACCCGTCTCGCTCGTGGCAAGCGAGGGATCGGGATTGAGGTGGAAGTTGGCGCGCAGGATCTGGGTGAGGTCGCCGTCGATGACGATGGCACCGTCCATCTTGGAGAGCTCGAACAGGCGGTTCGAGGTAAACGAAATGTTGAGCGGGAAGCCGTCGTTACCGGCAGCGAGCACGTTTTCGGTGTCGCCGACGCAGATAAGGGCACCCAGGTGACCAGCAATGATCATATCGAGGGCGGTGCGGATCGGCTGGCCGGGGGCAGTCAGGCGAATAGCCTGTTCCATACGCTTTTGCAGCTCGTTCTTATCCAAGGCATCGCTCCCATCGTATACGCTCCATAAACGCTAAATAGTTTCTCACGGTTTGTCCCCGTAGCAGCCACGAAATCCGATGCTTACAGAATGAGCGAACACCGCTTAGGTAGCTCATTTGAGACGGGGTTCTTTTGACTGCTCGTGTGGTAGCATCGGGTCTCATATAAATGAGGGAGTAGTCGCGTAATCGGGCTCGCCCGCAGAGAGGGAGCCAGACTATGGGATTCGCAGAGCTCGTGTTGCTCGCCGTTGGCCTTTCGATGGACGCCTTTGCCGTTTCCATCTGCAAGGGTCTCGGCATGAAAAAGATCAACCTTAAAGTCGCCGTGGTGCTCGGCCTGTTCTTTGGCGGCTTCCAGGCCGGCATGCCCGTAATCGGATGGGCGCTCGGCAGTCAATTCATGGGCATCATCGGCCCCATCGACCATTGGATCGCCTTTGTCCTTTTGGCCTTCATCGGCGGCAAAATGCTGTGGGAGGCCTTTACCGAGGACGAGGATGAAGGCGACGGCAAGGACGCCGAAAAGATTGACCTGGTAGAATACCTGATCCTCGCCATCGCCACCTCAATCGACGCCCTAGCCGTAGGCATCTCGTTTGCGGCGCTCTCGGTCGATATCGTTCCCGCCGTATCGCTTATCGGCGTCACAACGTTTATCTTCTCCATCGCCGGCGTAGCGATCGGCCACACCTTTGGCGCGCGCTACGAAAAACCCGCCACCATCGTGGGTGGCGTCGTGCTCATCCTCATCGGGCTTAAGATCTTGCTTGAGCATCTGGGAATCCTCGCGATATAAAAAACGCCTCTCATAAGCTCAACGTCAATGTAGAAGTCTCATGCAAAGTTTTGCATAAGCCCTTTTCGTGCAGACTTTTGCATGTCATACTGATATGCAAAAGTCTGCACGTTAGGAGATCGCCGTGGGCACCCTTCCCATCACCACACCGCGCCAAGCTGGCATCTACGTGCGCCAGGCACGCGAGGCTCAGGGTCTCACCCGTGCAACCCTCGCTAAAAAAGCCGGTGTTTCGGAGCGCTTGCTCGCATCGCTCGAGCTAGGAGACGCCACCGGCATTCGACTCGACAAGTTGCTGACGATTTTCAATGCTCTTGGACTGGCACTCGCCGCTCAAGGGGATATCGGCGAAGCAAAAAACGAGCGACCAGTCGACGCCCCGCATGCCAATCCGCTGCCTCGCAGCATCCCCAGGCGCCATCACACTCAACGTCCTCATCATCGCAACCGTCGTAGTACCGCCATTCCGGCTCTTGCAGATGCCCCCTTTACATCCGCACTCTACGACGAGGTCTTCGCCGATTTCGCCATGTCCAATCTCGGAGTCTCGATTGCCGCAAACGCATCTAACCAAACCAAGCCCGAAGGGAAATAGCCAATGGCCAGAACATCACTTCGGACCATTATTTGCGGCGTACCTGCGGGAACGCTCACGCAAGATGAGAACGGTCTTATCAGCTTTACCTACGATCATGACTATGACGGGCCAGCCCTATCGACCAACATACCCGTATCGAATCGCACATACGAACAACAGGTCATGAATCCGTACCTGTTTGGCCTTCTACCCGACAGCGAGGACCAACGAAAAGCGATTGCCACCGAATTCGACGTTAGGCCCAACAACCCCGTTGCGTTGCTCAGCCATATCGGACTCGACTGTCCGGGCGGAGTGCAGTTTTGTGCCGAAGAAGATGCCGACGCCGTCCTGCATCGCGCCGGCGAATACCGCCCTATAGACGACCACGAAATTGCTCTCCGCCTCAAGTCGATCAGAGATGACCGCGATGCATCGTGGATGGGTCTAGATGAAAGTTGGTCACTCGGAGGCAACCAGGGCAAGTTCGCGCTCGCGTTCATAAACGGCCGCTGGTGCGAATGCATGGGCTCCTCGCCTACGACGCATATTTTCAAAAATGGCGTTATCGGATTTAAACTCGAGGCTCTCAATGAGTTTGTCTGCATGAAAAGCGCCCAGCGCGCCGGTATCGCAACGGCAAACGTCGAATATCGTATGTTTGAGGACGAACCTGCCCTCATTGTTGAGCGCTATGACCGCGTAAAAGTCGAAGACGGAACGATCAGGCGCCTACATCAAGAAGACCTCTGTCAGGCACTTGGGGTGATGCCCGCCCAAAAGTACACGGCAGACGGCGGCCCGACCACCCGCGATATTCAAGAGCTCCTCGTAAACACGAGCCACCATCAACTTAACCTGTATCTGTTTACGCAGATACTGTTCTTCAACGCCATTATCGGCGCACCGGATGCGCATGCGAAAAACTATTCCCTGCTACTCGGAAACGGCGGCACGGCCATGATGGCTCGTATGTACGATGTCGCGTCGGGTTTGGCGTATGAGCGCATGCGACGTCGGGCACGCCTTGCCATGAGCGTTGGCGGCGAGAATCGTGTTGGGCGTATCGGACCCAACGCCATCCGCCGATACCATGGCGAAGGCGACCCCGTGCTGGAAGCGGCACTCACCGATGCCGGGCTAACCGAGAAGTTTTGCTTTACAACCATGATGGACCTCGCCTACGAGGTACCCATTTGCATGGAAGAGGTCATGGACGAATACGCCGATCTGCCCGGCATGGCGGACCTGCGCGAACATATGCTCGGGCCCGTCCGCGAAAACTGCCAGCGCACCCTCGACCTCATCAAGGCGGATATGGGCTAGACGCCAATCAATTTCCCATTTCTTAAAAGAAGAGAGGGGGCACCTGTCGCAAAAGACCGGGTGCCCCCTCTCGCAATGTCATTTGCAATCCGCTAGCACGTGGCTCGGACTGCTGCTAGCGCAATCTTTACGCAGCGAGACGCTTGAGAACGTCGATGAGCAACTCGTAGAAGCGCTCGGCAGAAGCGAGCTCCATGCTCTCGTCCGGGGTGTGGACATCGGAGAGCGTCGGGCCCACGGCGATGGCGTCCAGGCCGTGCAGGGCCTCGACAAACAGGCCGCACTCAAGGCCGGCGTGAATGGACTCGATGCGCAGCTCGGAGCCAAAGAGCTCGCGATAGCTCTCGACAAAGACGTCGCGGACCGGCGAATGCTCGGCATAGCTCCAGCCGGGATACTCGAACTCGAACTTGGCGTCGAAGCCCAGGACATCGGCCAGCATCTGCAGGCGGTCCTTGAACTCGTTCTGCAGCGAGGTGATCGAGGAGCGCGGGGACAGCATGATCTTGACCTGGTCGTCAGAGGTGGCAACCACGCCGATGTTGGAGGAAACCTCGACGGAGCCGTCGGTGGCGACGTTGCGGCGAATCACGCCGTTAGGGGCAAGACGCAGAGCGCGGATGAGAGCAAGCGCGGACTTCTGGTCCATGGCCTCGACCTCGGCGTCGTCGGCAATCTCGACGGTGCAGGTAAAGCCGGGGTCGAAGACCTCGAGCTCGGCAGCGACGTCGGCGATGATGCCCTTTGCGATCTGGGCCGCGGCCTCGGCGGCAGCGTGGTCGGCGTAGACCAGAACAGCCTTGCACTCACGGTTGATGGCGTTGTCCTTGGTGCCGCCGTTAAAGCTAACGATGGCGGGCTCGCCGGCAACCATCAGGCGGTCGATGATGCGGGCCATGATGAGGTTGCCATTGCCGCGCTCCAGGTGGATATCACTGCCGGAGTGACCGCCCAGCAGGCCGGAGATGTCGAGCGTGAGGGTGCTACCGGTCTTGTGCTCGCGCGCGATCGGGCAGGTGTAGGTAACGACGACGCCGCCGGCGCAGCTGACGGTGGCAACGCCCTCTTCCTCGGAGTCAAGGTTAATCATGGTGCGGGCGCTAATCTGGGACTTGTCGAGCGTCTCGGCGCCGACCAGGCCAGTCTCCTCGTCGGTGGTGAACACACACTCGAGAGCCGGATGGGCAATCGAATCATCGTTGAGCACGGTAAGCATCAGAGCGACGGCGATACCGTTGTCGGCGCCCAGAGTGGTGCCGTTAGCGGTGAGGACGCCGTCCTTGACGACCAGGTCGATACCGTCGGTCGTAAAGTCGTGCTCAACGGAACCCAACTTGTCGCACACCATGTCGATATGGCCCTGCAGCATCACGGTCGGGGCATTCTCGGCACCGGCAGATGCGGGCTTGCGAATGATGACGTTGTAGACCTCGTCCTGGTACACATCGAGGCCGCGCTCCTTGGCAAACGCAACCAGGAAATCGCTGATGCCCTTCTCGTTGCCAGACCCACGGGGGATCGCGCTGACCTCCTCAAAGAAATGGAACAGCTGGGCGGGCTCGTAGCCGGTAATCTTGTAGTCCATGGTGCCTCCTTGGCGCAACTGGTTAGACAGTAAGACATGCGACTTGTATATTCCCAGACTTTGCGTGCATAAACCAGTCGAAAACGCCGAGCGCCCTCGCATCATCGGCTAACGGTGGACCGTATAGCGTAACGGTCACAACTTCCGCAGTTCTACAAATCGAGGCGCCCTTTCCGGAGCGCCTCGATTGCGCGTATCAAATTGTCGCCACGCCCTACAGCGCGCCGGAACCGGCTTGCATCATGCCGCCGGGGCCCGAGCTCGCGCCACTGCTCACAGGCGCGGCGTTTCCGGTGTGCGGCGCCGCCGGAGCGGTATCGCCCCCGAGTGCACCCGCCGGACGCGGCGCCGGAATCTCACCCGTGCCGTGGCTAAAGACAAACTTGCCGTCGACCACGTCGCACAGGACGGTATCGCCCTCGCCCCACTCGCCAGCCAGCAGTTCCTCGGACAGCGGATCCTCGATGAGCTTTTGGATGGCACGACGCAGCGGACGCGCACCGTTGGTGAGGTCGGTACCCTCCGCCACAATCTTGTCGTAGGCCGCATCGGTGAGCTTGATGTTCATGCCGTTGGCAATCAGGCGCTGACGCAGATCGTCCACCAGCAGGTGCGCGATCTTGGTGAGGTTCTCGCCCGAAAGCTTCTGGAACACCACGATGTCATCGATACGGTTGAGCAGCTCGGGGCGGAACAGGCGCTTGAGCTCGCCCATCGCACGGCCGCGGATCTCACTCGACGTGAGACCCTGCTCGCCGGTGGTGCCAAAGCCCACGCTCGCATCCTGCGCAATCTCGCGGGCGCCCACGTTGGACGTCATGATGATCACGGTATTGCGGAAGTCGACCGTCTTGCCCTGGCTATCGGTCAGGCGGCCCTCCTCCAGCACCTGCAGCAGGATGTTGAAGATATCGGGGTGCGCCTTCTCGATCTCGTCGAACAGCACGACCGAGTACGGATGGCGACGAACGGCCTTGGTGAGCTGGCCGCCCTCGTCGTGACCGACGTAACCCGGAGGGCTACCGATGAGCTTGGAGACCTCGAACTCGCTGCCGAACTCCGACATGTCGAAACTGATGAGCGCGTCCTTGCTGCCAAAGAGGTACTCGGCGAGCGTCTTGGCGAGCTCGGTCTTGCCTGTGCCAGTGGGACCAAGGAAGATAAAGCTGCCGCCGGGACGACGCGGGTCCTTGAGCGGCGAGCGACTGCGGCGCACGGCCTTGGCGACGGCCTCGACTGCCTCATCCTGGCCGATGATGCGCGTCTTGAGCACGCTTTCGGTCTGCAGCAGGCGCCGGCTCTCGCTCTCGGTGAGCGAGGAAACCGGCACGCCAGAGGTCACGGACACGATGTCGGCAATCTGACTCACGTCGATGGTGAGCGGGCTGGCGTCGAGCTCGGCGGTCCAGGCGGCCTTGGCCTCGGCGAGCTCAATCTCGGCGGCCTTCTGCTGCTCGGTGATCTCGGCGGCCTTGTTCATGTCGTCGCTCTCGGTGGCCTCCTGCGCGGCGGCCTTGAGCTCCTCTATGCGATGCTCGGCCTCGCGCACCGGCTCGGGCGCGCGATTCGCGGCGATGCGAGCGCGGGCAC